>CASFMW010000001.1 GCA_949295935.1 uncultured Pseudomonadota bacterium
GTCCGTATTTTATGTGCTTAATTTATTTTTAATTTGGTGTTGTGATTATGATACTTTTTTATAATTTTTACTCTCTGCCCCATACTTTGACGATGAACCGTGGTTCGACGCCAAGCGAAAGGCGGGCGGTTGCCGAGAGTTTTTAAGCAACAAAAAAAGACCTCAGTAATAAAACTAAGGCCTTCACAAAAACTGGCGCACTCGGCGGGGTTCGAACTCACAACCTTCTGATCCGTAGTCAGATGCTCTATCCAATTGAGCTACGAGTGCATTCAACTAAGTTCGATAAGTTTAATATAACGAAATAAAAAATAATGCAAGCAAAATTTTTATAAATTTAAAAGAATTTTAATTTGTTAAAACTAAGATAATGCCCAAGGTTGATAAATTTTTTTGCAAAAAATAGGGATTAAGACTTGTTTTTAAGCAAAATAACCTTTACAAATAAATAGAAAAGAGTAAAACATAAATCTGAAATAAATCGGTTTAATAAAAGGTTCGTTTTATGAAAAAGACAGTATTAAATTTATCACTCGCAGCGCTTTCTGTTATGCTGATAAGCGGCTGCAAATCCAGCTCAGAAGCTTTGTTTCCGTCGATTGTCGGGGCGGAGGAAGACTACGCCCGCAACGAAATGCCGATATTAGGAACAACGAATTTTGAACCGATAGAAGTTTCAGACGGCAGCGAAACCGGAACTTTTGTTGGGCAAAAAGTTATATCTTTCCGCAAAGAATTGACTCAACTTCAGGATTCGATTCGTGCCAACAATCAAGAATTGCAGTCTATCAGAGCCTCTGTAATCAGCAATGCCTTGCAGTATCATAAAAACATCGGTGCGATTGAGGCAAAATTACAGGTAGGCACAACCCCAGGAAACCCGAACATGTATCAGGTTTTGCAAAGCGCTCAAACAAATATTCAGACCATGAATGTTAATACCGATGCATTGAATCAGCTTTCAGCAAGAGTCGCCTCCGATGCGGCCATGACCGAATATTTGTTGGATTCGATACGTGCAGCATATAGCGTTTCCGGTGCTGTTGATGAAGATCACCGCCAATTGCGGATTCTTGAAAACGAAACCAATCAAACCTCAATTTTGATGAATAGTTTGCTGTCAGAGGTTAATGCCGATGTTTCACGCCAACAACAATACGTTGAAACCGCGCGCAATTATATCATTGACTTGAATGAGGCGATTAAGGTTGGTAGCTATGGTGTTGCCAATGCGCCGTTGACCAGCAGTATTGTCCGTCCGACCGGAAGTGCTTTGCTTGTTGGAAAGCCGATTCCCGTAACCAGCGGCAAACCGTTGTTCACAGTCAAATTCAACCGCGATAATGTCAACTATAAAGATGGGCTGGAGCAAGTTGTCAGCAGCGCAATGGATAGAAAGCCGAATGTCTTTTTTGATGTTGTTGCCATCAGCCCGATGAATGGCAGCACTGCCAGCAAAAATATGGCCCAGAAAAAAGCCACGGCAATCTTCCAAGATATGATAAATATGGGCGTCAGCGCTGAAAAGATTTCAATCTCATCACGCAGCAGCGCAGAAGCCTCTTCAGCCGAAGTCCAAATTTTTGTAAGATAATAACAATAAAGATTAAAACCCGAGTATTGCTTACTCGGGTTTTTTATATCCAATAAAACAGTTACATCATGATAAATATAACTAAACAAATCTGTAAGTTTAATGAAGATAAAGATGTAAAAGAGTTCTATCTCAAATGTAATGATATTAATATATTTTCTGCACTGAAAATAGAAAATACAGAAATATATCACTCTAACATGATTGCATGGCTGTTTAATCCATACCAAACACATGGGCTAAAAAATAAGTTCTTTCAATATTTTTTAAAAAACTGTCATCTTGAGGACATTGATGCTCAAGACATAAAGAGGGTGCGCCGAGAACATGAAAACACAGATATTTTGCTAGAGGGAACAAACTGGTGCATTGTCATTGAAAACAAAATATATTCCATGCAACACAGCAATCAGCTAAAGCGTTATGAAGAAACAATACGAAAAGAATTTTCAGATATAAAAAATTTTTATTTTATTTACTTAAAACCGAGATTAAACGAACTGTTACCATCTTCTTGGAAGTATATAAGTTATGATATAATTTATTGCACGATAAAAGATATTTTACAAAAAGAGAAATCATCAGATAAGGTTAAATTTTTTCTGACACAATATTTGGAGACAATAGCAATGTTCACAGAAAACGATGAGGATAAAGAATTATACCTTCAGTTATATCTCCGTTACAAAAGCCTTTTTGATAAAGTTTTTGAATATAAAGAAAACGAGCAAAAATCATTAAAACAAATATTGGAAGATATAATCATAGCCGAAACAAAAAATTTAAGGATACATCATTTAGATAGCACAAATGCATTTGTTCGTTTTTGCTCATCAGAAATGAATAAAAAAGAGCTTTGCTACAGTGAAAATTGGGTCGAAGAAAAAAATATTATATTATTTGAATTTCAAAATAAAAAAGACGAATTACTTTTAGATGTTGTTGTTGGACATACTGCTAAAGAAAATAAAACCAAGAGAAACAATCTAATAAGATATTTATGCAATAAATTGGGGTATTCGGATAATGACATTAAAAATTATCAAGAAAAAAAATGGGCTCATATTTACTCTGAATGTATCTTAAGTAAAGAAGAGTATTGGAATAATAGAAGTGATATAAAAGAATTTAAGAAAAGAATAAAAAATAGCATGACTAAATTGGTAAAAAAATTTGATAATTATTTATCATGCTATAAAGATGAACAAAAGCGGTAGGTTTATCCTGCCGCTTTTTTGCGATTGGTGGAGGTAAGCGGGATCGAACCGCTGACCTAATGATTGCGAACCATTCGCTCTCCCAACTGAGCTATACCCCCAGATTTTGCCTAATTAAAAACCGCCCCAAAGGACGGTACTTAAAACTGGTGGAGGTAAGCGGGATCGAACCGCTGACCTTTTGAATGCCATTCAAACGCTCTCCCAACTGAGCTATACCCCCAGCGATAAAGCGACTATAAAGAATCACAAAAAGATTATGAATCACCGGCAAAAACTTTTCTAAACCCAGAGAAACAGCCTTGTGCCCAAGCCATGAAGAGATAATTTTCTTCTGTATCAGTAGATTTTGTTTCAGCAATGGCCTTAAATCCTTGGCTTTGTAACAGGCGAAGCGCCGCTATATTCGAAACCTTAATATGCCCCATCAGGTTAGGGCGATTTCGCCTGACATAGCGCAATAGTTTGGTTGCAATTTTCTTGCGCTGATACTCGGATTGTACGCATAAATGCAAAATTTCGTTTAACGTGCTGAGGTAAATCAACCCCTTTATTTTTCGTCGGTCAACAAAAACAAAAATTTGGCTCAAGGCAATATTTGCGGCAGAAATACCATTGCTCTCGCAAAGACGGCAAATCTTTTCATAATCCGACGGGTGGGCTTTTCTAATCATAAAATACCTCAACTTCTGTGATGAAAAGAAGATAAATGATTATGGTTAAAGAAGCCTAAATATTTTAAGAAAGATTGTGTTGACAAAATTGACAATCTTATTATAATTTGAAACGAAATTTTATTATTAACGAAAAAAATATTTATTTTATGGAAACTATTATTGTTACCGGAGTTATTGTTTTAGGAATAATCGCCTTCGGACAGTTTTATCTCAAAAAGTTGCGAAAGCTTTATGAGCAAGAATTGTCGAAAAAGAAGGATTTAGCGGAAGATGATACTGTGGCAAAACCCCAATGGTTGATTGAGGCAGAAGGAGCAAAGCCTTTTGTGGCTTATGATCAACATCGATCAAGAGCCATCATGGTGTTTGTTGCTTTGGCTGCGGTAACGATTATCATCGGAGCAAGCGTTTATTTCTTTTGATGACTGCAAAGCTTAAAACTCAAAGGCAGGAATTTCCTGCCTTTTGCTTTTTAAATATCCAAGTCATCAACAAATTTGGCGCGTTCGATAATAAATTTAAAGCGCGTTTCCGGATTTTTACCCATAAGACGCTCAACCTGCCGCCGTGTTTCAAAGGCTTCTTCCTTGCCCTCTTCGGTAGCAGTATCGGGCAACATCACCCGCAACAACATACGATTCTTCTTATCCATGGTTGTTTCTTTAAGCTGTTGGGGGCTCATTTCACCCAAACCTTTAAAGCGGCTGATGTCAGGCTTTATATTTCCTTTAACAACTTTTGTTAAAATCTTGTCTTTTTCAATGTCGTCAAGCGCGTAGTAATTTTTGCCACCGGCCACGATTTTATACAACGGCGGCGTCGCTATATAAAGATGTCCGTTTTCAATCAGCTTTGGCATTTGCTGATAGAAGAAAGTCATCAACAATGACGCAATATGTGCACCGTCGACATCAGCATCGGTCATGATGATAATTTTTTCATAGCGGAGGTTGTCTTCCACATAATTTTCTTTAATGCCGCAGCCCAAAGCCTCAATCATATCCTTAATTTCTTGGTTTTGTGTGATTTTATCAAGCGAAGCGCTAGCCACATTCAAAATTTTTCCACGCAAAGGCAAAATCGCTTGGGTTACGCGATCACGACCCATTTTGGCCGAGCCACCGGCGGAATCTCCCTCAACAATAAAAATTTCAGTATTCTCGGCCGCTGCTTGTGAACAATCTGCCAGTTTTCCAGGGAGGCGAAGCTTCTTAGTCGGGGCTTTGCGGTTTTGAACCTTTTCTTCTTTTTTCTTTTTACGAGCTTCCGCGCGTTCAATCACATATTCAAGCAAAGCCGAAGCGTTTTCAACATCAGATGTCAACCAGTGGTCGAATGAATCTTTAACCGCTTGTTCAACCAAGCGAATAGCTTTTGACGAGGTGAGTTTGTCTTTAGTTTGCCCTTGGAATTGCGGGTCGCGAATAAAGACAGAGAGCATGATGCAGGCATTGCTCAAAAAATCTTCAGCCGTAATCGAAGCTGCTTTTTTTACATTTGCCATTTCGCCATACTCTTTAAGACCGCGAACCAACGCCGTTTTGAAACCGAGCTCATGCGTTCCGCCTTGCGGCGTAATAACCGTGTTGCAGTAAGAATGGCAGAAGCCGTTTTCATCTTCCGGCCAGGTAATTGCCCATTCAACCTTGCCCTCATCATTGGCTAAGTCTGCCTCGCCGGAAAACATGGTACGACTGATGGTTGCGCGGCTGCCGATTTGATAGTTCAAAAAATCACGCAAACCATTGGGAAAATGGAGTTCAGCCTCTCTTGGTGTTGGGTCATCTTCAGCCAAAAGCTCGGGCGCACATTTCCATAAAATCTTTATTCCCTTAAACAAAAAAGCTTTTGAGCGGGCCATACGATAGATGCGGTTTGGCATAAAAGAACGAGAACCAAAAATCTCGGCATCAGCATGAAAAGTGATAGACGTTCCGCGGCGGTTCGGAGCATTTCCAACTAACGTAAGCGGGGTCAACGGCTTTCCTTTAGAATATTCTTGGCGATAAAGCTTTTTATCGCGAGCAATTTCAACCACTAGCTTATCGGATAAAGCGTTCACCACCGACAAGCCGACACCATGCAAACCGCCTGAAACTTTATAAGCGCCACCGCCGAACTTTCCGCCTGAGTGCAAAACCGTCATAATAACTTCCAGTGCCGACTTGTTTGGATATTTGGGGTGTGGGTCAACCGGAATACCTCTGCCGTTATCGGCAATCGTAACCGATAAATCAGCGTTAACACTCACTTCAATATGATTGGCATAACCGGCAACAGCCTCGTCCATAGAGTTATCCAAAATTTCGGCGACCAAATGGTGCAAAGCGGTTTCATCCGTGCCGCCGATATACATTCCGGGGCGATGACGAACTGGCTCTAATCCTTCCAAAACTTCAATATCTTGAGCCGAATAAGACGGGGCAACAGTCGAGGTTGCTTCAAATAAATCAGACATATTTAACCTTACAACTTTCTAAAAACTTGAGGGCAATATACTTCAAAAGGCCTTATTTTTCAAGCAAGAAAAGCAGATTGGGAACAAAATTTTTAAAAGCGGAAATTTGTTGACAAAATTTTGGATATATGCTAAGGCTAAATTGATGTCTAATTATTAAAATATTATATTGTATGAAAAAATGGATTACTTGTTGGAGTGTTATGGCGTTGATTTCCTCGATTAACATGGTAATTAACCCCGACATAACTGTAAAACAATGTCTTATGGTTATTGTATTATCTCTTTTGGTGCTAAAATTTGGATATGATATTGAGCGAATATTTACTCCTGATGATTTGTGTGAAAGCATTCTGTCATCACAGGGGGTATGGCTCTCTGTTTTTATGTTTTTCGCAGCCTCAATAGGAATTTTTGTATTTTCAATGAGCGAATATATGCTTATTCTTCTGGGTATGGGCTGTTTAATTGTGCCAATGGATGATAAACGTTTGCCAACACGGCAAGAATGGTCAAAATTCATTAAAATTGCTTTGTCTTTTGCAATTATGGCCGCCCTTACCATATTTTTATTCCAATTTATTGAAATTTTCCCCGCCTAAGCGGGGTTATTATTTGTTTTTAATAAAAATATTGACAAAATTTTGGGTATGTGCTAAGGCTAAATTGATGTCTAATTATTAAAATATTATATTGTATGAAAAAATGGATTACTTGTTGGAGTGCGACCTTCGTTGTATCGACAATTCTTGTCGCCGCTCATCCTGAGGCGAATTTTAAGCAAATGATTCTTGTTGCTGTGCTGGCGATTGTACTTTGGTTATGCGGCTATGTTTTTGAACGTAGTTTAGCACAGGACCCATGGAGCGAAAGTCCTGTCCCGAAGCAAAAGAAGTGGATTGCGAGCCTTATTTTTTATGGTTTGGGCATATGCCTTTCGCTTTATCTGGATTTTGGTTATTGGTGTGCAGCGATAGGAGCGGTTATTATCATTGCCGGTTTTCCCGATGAAAAGCATCTTCCGACGCGGCAGGTATGGTTTAAAATTTTCGAAAGCGCTATAATTTTTGCGCTTATAGCCTATCTTGTTGCTTTTTTGTTCCATATGATTGATTTTTTACCCGCTTAGGCGGGTTTTTTTTGTTTTTAAATAAAAAAATACTTGCATTTTTTAATATTAAAGAGTAAAAACAGCCCTGTCAGAGCAATGGTGCTCTGATGATTGTTAACAAAATACACACGCAGATAAGGCGGAAGGTTAATGAAAACCATTTCGCTCCGGTGCTTTAGCAATAAAGCCAAACATCTGCGGAGGAATAACCGGAAAAGGATAAAAAATATGGCACTTCCTACATTTACAATGCGTCAGATGATTGAAGCTGGCGTACACTTTGGTCACCATGCGCGTCGTTGGAACCCGCAGATGGCTCCGTATATCTATGGCAAAAAAGACAATGTTCACATCATTGACTTGCGCAAAACTTTCCCAATGCTTTATACAGCTTTGGCAACTGCTCGTGATGTTGCAGCTAACGGCGGTCGCGTTCTGTTCGTCGGAACAAAACGTCAGGCTCAAGACATTGTTAAAGAAAACGCTGAAAGATGCGGTCAGTTTTATGTAAACTACCGTTGGCTCGGCGGTATGCTGACAAACTGGAAAACCGTTCACAAATCAATCGCTCGTTTGGTTAAATTAAACGAGATGGAAGAAAAGAACGCTTACGAAGGCTACACCAAAAAAGAAATGCTCAACCTCAAAAAAGAACAGGCTAAACTGTCTCAGGAATTGAGCGGTATTATGAATATGGGTGGTCAGCCGGACTTGCTGTTCGTTATTGATACCCCGAAAGAAGCTTTGGCTGTTAAAGAAGCTAAAAAGCTTGGTATTCCTGTTATCGGTATTACCGATACCAATGCAAATCCGAATGATGTTGATTTGCCGGTTCCGGGTAATGATGATGCTATCCGCGCCATCCAGCTTTATTGCGAATTGATGTCTTCTGCTATCATTGATGGTATGCAGGCTGAAATCGCTTCTCAGGGCTTGAAAGTTGAAGAAATGGTTGAAGGTGTTGAAGCCGAAGCCAAAGCAACCAAAAAAAGAGCTCCGCGCAAAGCAAAAGCTGAAACCAAGGAAGAAGCTTCTGCCGAATAATCTTTAGGCAGAAAACAAAATTGCGGCGGTATGAATTCATATCGCCGCCCCCATTACAAAATTTCACGAAAATAGGGAAAAATAAAATGACAGAGATTACAGCCGCAAAGGTAAAAGAATTAAGAGAAACAACCGGCGCCGGAATGCTTGATTGCAAAAAGGCTTTGACCGAAACCGCAGGTGATATGGAAAAAGCAATTGACTGGTTGCGCAAAAAAGGCTTGGCTTCTGCTGCCAAAAAAGCAAGCCGTATTGCAGCTGAGGGCTTGGTTGCTGTTGCTGTTGAAGGAAACAAAGGCGCTGTTGTTGAAGTAAACTCCGAAACAGACTTTGTTGCCAAAAACGAAATCTTCCAAGAATTTGTTGAAGATGCTGCAAAAGTAGCATTGTTGGATAACGGCGATATTGAAGAAATGAAAAAATTTGCTTGCCCGAAAGTTCACAAACCTTTCTGCGAGCGTTTGACCGATATGATTGCCAAGATTGGTGAAAATATGAACCTCCGCCGCGCTAAAACTTTGGAAGTTAAAGACGGTGTTGTAGCTTCTTATATTCACAGTGCAACTCGTCCGGGACTTGGCAAAATCGGCGTTTTGGTCGCTTTGGAATCTCCGGCAGATAAAGAAAAACTTCGTGAACTCGGCAAACATATTGCTATGCATATTGCTGCTTCAAATCCGTTGTTCCACACCATTGCTGATGTTGCTCCAGAGGCTTTGGAAAGAGAAAAAGCTATTTTCTCTGAACAGGCTTTGGCTTCAGGCAAACCGGCAAATATTGTTGAGAAAATGGTTGAAGGTCGTATCCGCAAATACTATGAAGAAGTTGTTCTTGAAGAACAAGCTTATATCATGGATCCGGATAAGAAGATTAAACAAGTTATCGCTGACGCAGAAAAAGAACTCGGCGCTCCGATTAAGATGACTGGCTATGTTTGCTTCAAACTCGGTGATGGTCTTCAGAAAAAAGAAGAAGACTTTGCTGCCGAAGTTGCTGCTCAGTTGGCTCACTAATCAAGTCCCTCTTTCTCAGAGGTATAACAAGCAAGCCGCTTTCCGCAAGGAAGCGGTTTTGCTTTATTTGTAAAATAAAAAAATCTCCTTTAAGATAATAAAGGAGATTTTGTTGATAAAAGAGCTTATATTAAATATCCAAGTTAACAACGTTTAATGCATTGTCTTGAATAAATTCTTTACGCGGTTCAACCACATCACCCATAAGGGTAGCAAAGGTTTCATTTGCCTCTTCAATTTGGTTGATTTTAACCTGCAACAAAGAGCGAGCTTCCGGATCAAGAGTTGTTTCCCAAAGCTGTTCAGGGTTCATTTCGCCCAATCCTTTATAGCGGTTGATGGTAATACCACGTTTTGCTGCAGCAATAACGGCATCAATAAGCGCAACCGGGCCGCTGATTTTCTTTTCCAGTCCTTGCTTTGAAACCAAAGTGCTGGGCTGACCAAAGCTTTCTTTCAAGAATGCGCTCATCTCATTAACCATTTGTGCTTCTTGACTTTCCTGAACTTTCAACTCAAGAACATGTTCTTCAGTCACACCGCGAAGTGTACGGCTGAATTTGATGTCGTTATTATCAAGCAATTCAGCTTTCCAACCTTTATCATATTCTGCTTCTAAAGAATCCATACGAACAGCAAGTTCATCTAATGTATTGACCATAGCAGCCTTATCAGCACGCAAAGCCGGACTGAAAATACCCATAATTGCGGCTTGCTCAACGATTCTTTCCGGAACAGACTTGCTCAAGTTCACAATCAGACTGTGAGCTTTGCGGTTTTGTTCAACCACCGAGATTAAATCCTCCCCCATAATCTGTTCGCCGTCGGCACGAATAAGAGTAGCATCGTCGCATCCGCCACGGTTAAGGTAGTTATCCATTTCTCTCTCATTTTTGATATAAATAATGGAGTTTCCTTTTTTTACCTTATACAATGGTGGCTGAGCGATATAAACATAGCCACGTTCAATAAGTTCTGGCATTTGACGATAGAAAAAGGTCAGAAGCAAGGTACGAATATGGCTGCCATCGACATCGGCATCGGCCATGATAATGATTTTATGGTAGCGGCATTTATCGGGATTAAAGTCATCACGTCCGATTCCTGTACCCAAAGCGGTAATAATCGTCCCGATTTCAGCCGAATTAAGCATTTTATCAAAACGCGCACGCTCAACGTTAAGAATTTTACCTTTCAACGGCATAATTGCTTGTGTTTTGCGATCACGTCCTTGTTTTGCAGAGCCGCCAGCGGAATCTCCCTCTACGATAAATATTTCAGAAAGAGCGGGATCTTTTTCTGAGCAGTCGGCTAACTTGCCCGGCAGAGAAGCAACGTCAAACACGCCTTTTCTGCGAGTCAACTCACGAGCTTTACGAGCAGCCTCACGCGCAGTAGCTGCTTCAACAATTTTTCCGACAATAATTTTAGCTTCATTGGGGTGTTCATCAAGCCATTCTTTGAGCTTGTCACCGATAACACTTTCAACCACCGGACGAACCTCAGAAGAAACGAGCTTGTCTTTTGTTTGTGAAGAAAATTTCGGATCCGGAACTTTAACTGATAAAACGCAAGTTAAACCTTCGCGCATATCATCACCGGTTAATGAAACTTTTTCTTTTTTCAACAAACCGTTTTCCATGATGTAGTTATTGATAGTGCGGGTAAGTGCACCACGAAAGCCTGCCAAATGCGTACCCCCATCTTTTTGCGGAATATTGTTGGTATAGCAAAGCATACTTTCGTTATAAGCGTTGGTCCATTGAATACCGGCCTCAACCTGAATATCATTAGCCTCACCGGAAAAATAAATAATTTCTTCATGCAGTGGAGCCTTAGATTTGTTGATATGAGAAACAAAAGCCTTCAACCCGCCTTCATAATGAAAATCAACTTCACGAGGTTCCGGACCGCGTTTATCAATCAGTTTAAGATAAACACCGGAGTTTAAAAAGGCTTTCTCACGAATGGCACGCTCTAATGTGTCAAAACTAAATTCTGTTTGTGTAAATGTCTCAGGAGAAGGCAGGAAGGTAACTTCTGTACCATGCATTCCCGGAGCATCAGCCACAACCTTGAGGTGCTCAGTAACATTACCATTGGCAAAGGTGGCAACATGTTCTTTACCATTGCGCCAAATACGGAGCTTAAGCCATGTTGACAAGGCATTAACCACTGAAACGCCCACGCCGTGCAAACCACCGGAAACTTTATAGGAATTGTTATCAAACTTACCACCGGAGTGAAGCTCTGTCATAATAACTTCGGCGGCAGAAATACCTTCTTCTTTATGAATATCAACCGGAATACCACGTCCGTTATCACGAATAGTGGCCGACCCGTCAGGATTAAGAACAATTTCGGTTTTGTCGCAATATCCGGCCAAGGCCTCATCAATGGCATTGTCCAACACTTCATAAATCATATGGTGCAGACCTGAACCGTCATCAGTATCGCCGATATACATTCCTGGGCGTTTGCGTACAGCGTCCAAGCCCTTCAAAACCTTAATCGAATCAGCGCTGTATTCTTTTTCTTCCTTGTTTATTTCTTCCTGAGTCATTTCGTGAGTCATAATACAAACAAATCCTTTTTTATGTAAAAAATATCTATAAGAAAGATACAACAAATTCTGTTTCAAACCAAGCACAAAATCAAAAAAATACCCCAAAACGGGGATAATTTTTTGCATTTTTTTAGCTCTGAAAAAATGTAACAGAAGTTTAACACAAAAAAATTAAAAACTATGCTAGAATAAGACAATGCTAAAAGGAGGCAAGGGTTAAACAAGGGCTTTTCTTCACAACAAAAATAAAAATCTTTTAGCAGAACGGAGCGGCGCCAAATAACCTCCCTCTCTCTCATAATAAAGTTATCAACGCCGCCCGTTAAAATCCGCAGGCAATTTCGTAAGACTTGCGGATTTTTTTTAATGCGCATCAGTCCAGTTGTTACCAGCGCCGACTTCAGCAATCAGCGGTACGGCAGTTTCGGCCGCACTTTCCATAATCTGTTTGATAAGAGCGGCGGCTTGCTCGACTTCTTCTTCGGGGGCTTCAAATACCAATTCATCGTGAACTTGCAACAGCATTTTAGTTTTTAAGCCCGATTCTTGCAGGGCTTTTTGCACTTTTATCATCGCGAGTTTGATAATATCGGCCGCGCCGCCTTGAATAGGGGCATTAATCGCCGCGCGCTCAGCATTAGCGACGATTCTCTTGTTGGTGTCATTAATTCCGGGAATAAAGCACTTGCGCCCAAACGGCGTTTCTACATAACCATGCTCATGGGCAAAAGCGATGGTTTGGCTCATATAAGTTTTTATCTCGGGCATTTCGCGAAAATACGCGTCGATATAAGCCTTAGCCTCGTCATTAGATACGCCAATTTGTTTTGCCAAACCATATTGCGAAATTCCGTAAATAATTCCGAAGTTAATCGCCTTGGCATGACGACGTAAATCCGATGTAATCTCTTCTAAGGGTAACTTAAAGACTTTAGATGCCGTTGCGGCATGAATATCCGCGCCATGAGCAAAAGCCTCTTTAAGGGCTTTAACATCGGCAACCGACGCCATAAGCCGCAACTCCACTTGAGAATAGTCGGAAGAAATAATTTTATAGCCTTTTGGTGCTATAAAACAGGAGCGAATTTTTTTACCTTCGTCACTGCGGATAGGAATATTTTGCAGATTCGGATTAGATGAGGCCAAACGTCCGGTATTAACCACGGTTTGTGAAAAGGTCGTGTGAACACGACTATTTTTATCCAAGAGTTCGAGTAAAGAGTCGGTATAAGTGCTTTTGAGCTTTGAAAACCCGCGCCAGTCCAAAATTTTTTGCGCCAGCTCGATTCCCTCATCGGCCAGTTTTTCCAAAACATCAGCACCTGTCTGCCACGAACCTCCGGCAGTTTTTTTGCCCTTAATCGCATTTTTTTCAAACAAGATGACGCCGATTTGCTTAGGTGAGCCGAGGTTAAATTCTTCACCGGCCAGTTGATAAATTTCTTGCTCTAATTGCTTGAGGTTTTGTTCAAATTCACGACTGAGAGCTTTTAGCGCAGCAGCATCAACCAACACGCCGTTATCTTCCATGATTTTAAGCGTTTGAATCAAGCCGCGGTCAAAATGCTCATAAATAAAGGCCTTATGTTCTTTAACCAAACGGTTTTTGAATATTTTATAAAGGCGCAGTGTAAAATCAGCATCTTCAGCGGCATAATCAACCGCCTTTTCCAGCGGAACAAGGTCAAAGGTAATCTTGTTTTTGCCGCTGCCACAAACCTCTTCATAAGCAATCATTTTGTGGTTAAGAAACAGCATGGCCAGTTCATCAAGCCCATGTCCGTGCTGCGATGAATCCAATACATAAGACATAACTGCGGTATCTTCAATCGGGAAAACGTTGCAGTCTTCGCCCAAAACCTGAGCGATAAAATGCAGATCAAATTTAATATTATGCCCAATTTTGAGAATAGACTTGCTTTCCATGAGCGGACGCAAATACTTTTTTACGGTCGCAAAATTCAGCAAAGAAACCTGATTTTGCACAGGCGCAGAACCAAACAAATCGCTGTTTGCTGCACCGTCATTATAAACCAACGGCAAATAAGCAGCTTCGCCGATATCCGTAGCTATAGAAATCCCCACGATTTTATCAAAATAAGGGTTAAGGCCGGTTGTTTCGGTATCAAAAGCAAAGGCGCGTTTTTCTTTAATCTTGTCAGTCCATTTTTTTAGGGTAGCCTCGTCTGTTATCAACTCATAGTCTTGTTTGGGTGCTAAAAGCTCTTTAGGTATGGCAAAAGCCGATTCTTTTCCGCTTTCTTGCGCCTCGTCAAGGGCATCGCATCGCTCATTTGCCCAGTGTTCAAAGCGTGGCTTAAGAGTACGAAAAGCATATTTATCAGCAAAGGCCATAAGCTTGTCGAGCTCGGGCTTTTGGCAAGCATAATCTTCAATCGGCAACTCGACCGGAACATCGTTTTTAAGGGTTACCAACTGTAAAGAAATCTCGGCGTCATGACGGTGGGCGATAAGATTTTCGCGACGTTTATTTTGTTTGATTTCTCCGGCATGGTCCAAAACCTCTTGTAGCGAACCAAATTGATTAACCAGCTCGGCCGCAGTCTTAATTCCGATTCCCGGAACCCCAGGCACATTATCAATCGTATCACCGGCCAAGGCCTGAACATCAACCACACGGTTGGGATAAACGCCGAACTTTTCTTTAACATCTTCGGGGGTAAAAAACTTATCTTTCATCGGGTCGTAATAAGAAACCCCGTCACGAATAAGCTGCATAAGGTCTTTATCGGCAGATACCACAACCGCCTCATAACCTTTATCAGTAGCTTGTTTGGCATAAGTTGCAATCAAGTCATCGGCCTCATAACCTTCCATCTCCAAATGATGGAGATTAAGCACATCAACCGCCTCACGAATAATTGGAAATTGCGGAACCAGCTCTTCGGGAACTTCGGGACGCGTCCCTTTATAATCCGAAAAAATTTGATTACGAAAGTTCTGCCGTTTTGCGTCAAATAACACCAAACAATAATCGCACTTAATCCTTGTTGTCAGTTTAAGAAACATATTGCTGAAACCATAGACGGCATTCACCGGCGTATTGTCGGGAGAAGTCATCATCGGCAGTCCGTAAAAGGCGCGGAAAATATAGCCCGAGCCGTCAATCAAACAAACTTTTTTAGGCATAATTCAAAAACTTCAACAAAGCCGATGAATGAAAATGCTTTTTATTCGCCGGCAGATAAAAAGAAGGCGCGTTCACTGCTGTTAACGGCACAAAAATCGGCGCGGAAATCGTCTTCGTATTCAGCGGTATAGGCTTTAACGGCACGAATAATACAATCTTCAACGGACAACCCGTTTTTCAGAGCGATGGATTTGAGCTCGTTAAAAGTAGCATCATCAATTTGCGCAGATACGATAGTCATAAAATTTTCCTTAACTTATTTGATATAAAATACATACAACAATTGATGAATCCTGACAAGGGCAAATTCCATGGTAAAAAAGAATACAAAGAAAAAATCACCCAAGAAAACCAAAAAAAGAGAGTCAAAACAAAGGTCTATATTAATGCGTTTGGCAATAAAAGTTGTTCTGGCGCTGGTGATAACTTTTACCTTATGGATTCTGTGGTGTATTTATACCATGCCCGATATTGAAAAAGCGGTTGAACGCACACGCCAACCCTCCACCATGATTATCGCCGAAAATGGAAACGAGATACATAGCTTCGGCAATGTCTATTCGGAAGTTGTTTATTTAGATGAGCTCCCACCTTATGTAGCTGATGCAGTCATTTCAACTGAAGACAGACGCTTTTACGAGCATTTTGGCTTTGATATTATCAGCTTTACCCGAGCTATGCTGGTAAATTTGTGGCATCGGAGCTATGTTCAGGGTGGTTCAACCATAAGTCAACAAGTTGCCAAAAACTTGTTTTTAACCGCAAACAAGACGATAAAAAGAAAAGTCCAAGAACTACTGCTTGCCTTTTGGTTGGAAAGTAAGTTTACCAAAGACCAGATTTTAACACTGTATTTAAATCGTGTTTATCTTGGCGCAGGAACTTATGGAATAGAGGCGGCATCGCAAAAATATTTTCAAAAATCCTCCCGCGATATGAACTTGCTTGAAGCAGCCATTATCGCCGGCATGTTAAAGGCGCCGTCACGTTATAATCCGATAGCCAGTGAAGAGAGAGCCAGAGAGCGTGCTGCTGTTGTGCTGGATAATATGGTAAAAGCAGAGGCCATAACCGAAGAACAGCGTCAAAATGCTTTAAAGATGAAACTCGGGCCGGAAAAATCTTATAAAGTAAAAGGTGCGCGCCATTTTGCCGATTGGGTATATCAAGATGTAAATGATTATATTGGCGAACGTGACAATGATATTTATGTTGCCACCACCTTAGATCAAGATATTCAGCAAAAGGCCGAAAAAATTCTTCACGATTCGCTAAAGGCTTGGGCCGCAAGAGATGTTACCCAAGGCGCAATTGTGGTGCTGGATAAACAAGGCGCGGTAAAGGCGATGGTCGGCGGCATAAATTATGAAAAAAGTCAGTTTAACCGAGCCACTCAAGCTTTGCGTCAACCCGGATCGTCTTTCAAGCCGTTTGTTTATTTAACTGCGCTGGAGAATGGTTTTTACCCTGATGATGTTGTGAACGATTCGCCGATAAATATCCGTGGCTGGAAGCCGGAGAATTATGATAAGCAATATCATGGAGAGGTAACATTAACTGAGGCGTTAAAGGATTCGCTCAATTTGGCAACCATTAATTTGGCTAATGCAGTTGGTCGAGATAAAATTATCAAAACCGCCAGAAGAATGGGAATAAGCACACCGATAGAAAATACACCTTCCATGGCTTTAGGAGCATTCGAGGTAAAAGTTTTGGACATAGCAGTGGCTTATGCTTCAATCGCTAATGGTGGCTATGAGGTTTGGCCGCATGCTATTCAAGAAATTTACACACGAGACGGCTATCAGCTTTATATGAGAGAACAAGATGATCCTAACCAAATTTTAGATGAAGACGCGGTAGAAGAATTAACTCAAATGCTGGAAGAAGTTTTAGATTCGGGAACCGGAAAAAGGGCAAAACTTCCGTTTTTCGTCGCCGGAAAAACCGGAACAACGCAGGATTATCGCGATGCATGGTTTGTTGGATTTACTGATAACTATATTGCCGCAGTTTGGGTTGGAAATGATGATAATTCACCGATGAAAGGCGTTACCGGCGGCACGCTTCCTGCCCAAATCTGGAAAGAGGTCATGCTTGCGGCCGAAAATTAACATTCAAAAATATGATTAATAAAAAAATAGTGCTTTTATGTTTGAAAGAAATATATATAATACGAACCAAAGCAAATGATAATTATTGAAGAGGAAAATACAGATGAGACAAAAACCAGTAATGCTCCTTATTTTAGATGGCTGGGGCTATCGTGAAAAAACAACACAAGATAACGCTATCGAAATGGGAAACACCCCAAATTGGCACAAACTTGTCAGTGAATGTCCGACTTGTTTTGTTGAAACTTCTGGCTTAGACGTCGGTTTGCCGACCGGACAAATGGGCAACTCCGAAGTTGGTCACATGAACCTAGGTGCCGGACGTGTTGTCATGCAAGACTTGCCTAGAATAGATACCGCTATTGAAGATGGTTCAATAAGAGATAATCCGATTCTCAAAGACATGATTGAAACTTTGAAAAAGAGCGGCAAAACCTGTCATGTCATGGGCTTGATGTCACCGGGTGGCGTTCACTCTTCTCAGGATCATATCGTTGCTTTATGCAAAATTTTGGCAGATAGCAAAATTAATGTTGCCGTCCATGCTTTCTTAGATGGTCGCGATACGCCACCGACTTCTGCTCAAGAATATGTTAACAATTTTGAAAAAGAAATCAGTGCCTTGCCAACAGTAAAAATTGCCACGATTGCCGGCCGTTTTTATGCCATGGACAGAGATAAACGCTGGGATAGAGTTGAAGCCGCCTATAACGCCATCGTTTCGGCTGAAGGAAATTATGCACCGACTGCAAATGAGGCGATTGCAACCTCTTATGAACGTGGTGTCAATGATGAGTTTGTCGTTCCTTGCGTGATTGATGGTTACAAAGGGGCAGAGGACGGCGATGTTGTTTTGATGTGTAACTTCCGTGCCGACCGCGCCAGAGAAATTTTATATGCCTTAGGCGATAAAGACTTTGACGGATTCTCTCGTAAGAAAATCGTTAATTTTGCAGAGTGCATCGGTATGACCGAATATTCTGTTGACCATCGCCGCTTTATGAAAACTTTGTTCGGACCGGAAGTTTTAACCAATATTTTTGGTGAGGTTGTTTCTGAACATGGTTTGACGCAGCTTCGCATTGCCGAAACCGAAAAATATGCCCATGTCACATTCTTCTTCAATGGTGGTGAAGAGCGCGAGTTTAAAGGTGAAGAACGAATTCTTATCCCCAGCCCAAAAGTTGCAACTTATGACCTCAAGCCGGAAATGTCGGTTTATGAAGTAACCGAAAAACTGGTTGACGCAATCGAAAATCAAAAATTTGATGTCATTATCTGCAACTTTGCTAATGGTGACATGGTAGGCCACACCGGCATTATGGAAGCCGCATTGAAGGCCGTTGCCGCTGTTGATGACTGTGTTGGCAAAGTTGCCGCCGCCATTAAAAAGGTAGACGGAACCCTGTTCATTACGGCTGACCATGGTAATGTTGAAAAAATGGTCGATGAACAAACCGGTGCCCCTTATACGGCACATACCGTCGGTAAAGTCAGAGCCGTTTTGTATAACTGCAACAAACCGATAAAAGGTTTGAAAGATGGTCGCTTGGCAGATGTATCTCCGACCCTTTTGGACTTGCTTGGTATCGAGCAGCCAAAAGAAATGACAGGACAGTCTTTGCTGATAAAAGAGTAAAGAACAACGAAGATGAAAACACTTGTTGCCAAAATCATAGGACTTGCGCTGGGAATAAATTTATTCTCGGCACAAGCCCTTATGGCGGCAGATGTCTCAAAGTCAGATTTGGCGCGGATGGAAAAGCAAATGGCCGAGCAAGATGCCGAAAGCAAACGTCTGGCCAAACAAGCTGCCGAGATTACGGAAGAAGTCAAAACCCTAAGCGCTAATATTGTAAAATACGCCAAGGTCATTCAAAACAACGAAGACAAAATTTCTTCCATGGAAAAAGAGCTTGAACAATTACAACAAGATCTTAAAGCGGCCGAAGCAAGCTTTACGCTGGAGGACGAACATTTAATCAAAACCTTGTCCGCACTGCAAAATCTAGCATTAAAGCCAACGGAATCATTGTTTGTTCAACCCTTAACACCGGTTGAAATTATCCGCAGTGCAATGTTGCTGCGAGAAACTGTTCCTCAGCTTGAAGAAAATGCCAATCGTATAAAGGCCCAGCTTGACAAGATAGAAAAACAAAAACAACAAGTCGAAACTCAGGTCAAAAAAATAATCAATCAAAAAGAACAAATGGAGCAAGAGCATGCTGAATTAAAGTCTATGATGAAGCGAAAATCAGCCTTGCGAAACTCCATAGAAAACAAGTCAGAAGAGGCTAAAAAGAAAGTCACCAAGCTGGCGGCGCAAGCACAAGATTTAAGAGATTTACTAGACAAGCTCGAAAAAGAACGTCAAGAAAAATTGCGCAAAGAACAAGAAGCCGAACGCAAACGCCTCGCTGAAGAAAAACGCAAAAAGAAAGAAGAGGAAAAACAAAGAGCTGACTTGATTAAATTCAAACCGCAGTCTATAAAAGAAATAGGCGAAAACTTTATCAAAGCCAAGGGTAAACTGCCGCTTCCGGCCAGAGGCCAAATCGTCACGCGTTATGGCGAAGAAACCGCCAAAGGAGTCACCTCCAAAGGCATAATCGTCAAGACCAGACCACAGGCTCAGGTCGTTGCACCTTTCGATGGAAATGTCATTTTTGCAGGACCATTCCGCGGCTATGGTAATGTGATTATTATAGAACACGGCAAAGGTTATTTAAGCCTCATGGCTGGTCTGGACACGGTTGATTGCGAATTAGGACAAATGCTCCTCGCCGGAGAACCGATAGGCCTTATGCCGGAAGACGATTCGAAACTATATGTGGAGATAAGGAAAGATAATCATCCGATAAATCCGCTGACATGGATAAAGAGTTAATAAGATAGGAACACAAATGATAAAAAAACTTTCATTAATCACGGCAACAGCATTAAGCTTAATCATCATGAGCAGCAACACGGTTTTTGCTGCCCCAAAAGTTGATAAAAAAGCCAATACAGAAAATGCTAACACATATGAGATGTTAAATTTGTTTGGCGATGTTATGGAGCGCGCCAAAAATTCCTATGTTGAAGAAGTCAGCGATGAACAGTTGATTGAAGCCGCCATTAACGGAATGCTCACATCACTTGACCCTCATTCGAGCTATATGGACGGTAAAGACTTCAAATATATGAGTGAGCAGACCAAAGGCAAATTTGGTGGCCTCGGAATTGAAGTCACAATGGAAAGCGGCGTGGTTAAAGTCATTTCTCCGATGGATGACACCCCTGCTTACAAGGCAGGCTTAAAACCTGGGGACTATATCATCAGCATTGATGATGAATCTGTTGTCGGCATGAGCTTAAATGACGCTGTTGACCGCATGAGAGGCAAAATTGGCACAAAAGTAAAGCTAACGATTCGCCGTTTTAATGAAAAACCTTTTGACGTTACGATTAAACGTGAAGAAATTAAAATCCAATCTGTCAAAACCAGCATAAAAGGCGAGGATGTTTTATACATCCGCATAACCTCTTTTAGCGAAGATGTTGACACCGCCATCAGCAAAGCCGTTAAAGACGCGGAAAAGAAATATAAAGACAAATTAAAAGGGATTATAATTGATGTTCGCAACAATCCCGGCGGCTTATTAGACCAAGCCGTCAATGTTTCTGACTTGTTCCTTGATAAAGGCGAGATTGTCTCTACCCGCTCAAGAAATGAAGAAGATACAGTAAAATATACCGCAAAACCTGGCGATATTGCTAAAGGCTTGCCGATTGTTATTTTGGTAAATGATGGCTCAGCTTCGGCTTCAGAGATCGTGGCAGGAGCTTTGCAGGACCATAAGCGCGCCGTTATTTTGGGTGAAAAAACTTTTGGTAAAGGCTCTGTTCAAACCGTTATTCCTTTAGACAATCACGGAGCAATGCGCTTAACCACAGCCCGCTATTATACACCGTCCGGCCGTTCCATTCAGGTAAACGGCATTGTGCCGGATATCATTGTTAAGCCTTCAAAGGTCGAAGAGATTGAAAATAATTTCGAGTTGAGTGAAGGCGAATATAAAAATGCATTAAAGAATGATAGCGAAGACAAAAACGCCGCCAAAAAGCTTGAAGCAGCCAAGGCCGAAAAAGAAGAATTAGCCAAAGATTACCAGCTGTCTCAAGGACTCAATCTAGTCCGTGCTTTGGGCTTGTATAAACAAGGCTTGGATAAAAATAAGTAAGGATACACCGTGGCAAAAACGCTCAAACAAAAGCTCTTAATCTTAGGTATAATAATCGGAATAATCTTGTTTGTTACCGGAATAGGCTATTATTTTGCCAAGCAAAAGAGCGAGCCGGAGTTTGACAGCAAAATTGACCGCATAATGTTTGAGCGCAAAAACAAATCGCCCAAATACATCATCACGCTGCCGGATAAGTTTTTTTATTCCAGAAAAGAAGAGTTTATGAACGCTAAGGATGAAAAAACTGAAGTAGAAAAAGACGAAAGCTATGAGCAAAAGTTACAACGCCTGATGAAGGAGACGCCACACATCGGCAAGCTGAAAAATATTGAAGGAAAGAAGTCTCTTCCATTGATTGAAAGCAGCAAAGACCTTGAAAGTACCATAAATGAAATAACAGTTCCTGCCACATCATCTGATGGCAAAAAGCCATGGATAGAATATGCCATGCCTCCTAAAGAGATACAGCCAAACTTTTTCAAAGTTGCAATCTTAATAAACGGAATGGGTCTTAACTATCGTATGAGTGAAGAATTGATAGGCAAATTTCCATCAGAAGTTGGATTCGCATTTTCTCCTTATGGTCGTGATAACAAAAAAATTATACAACAAGCGCGCCAACAAGGACATGAAACTTATGCAGACTTGTTGTTGGCATCAAAAGATTTCTTAAAATCAGATAGCGGTCCGTTGTCCTTAAGCATCACCGCCAGTTTAGATGAAAACAAATTGCGCGTATATAAAACTTTATCAGGTGCAATGCCAACCGGAGGAATAGTCATTAATGATGGCATGGCCGGAGAAGATAGCCGTCCGAGAATTAAAGAGCTTTTAGAAGAGGTGGGCAAGCTCGGATTGTTAATGATAGACGCAACTGGAGAAGATGATGTCAGCAAGATAGAACTTTCCGGCATTCCTCGTCGCAAAGCCGATATTGTCATAAAGGATGATTTCCACCCCGAAACAATCAGACAACAGTTAAAAGAAGCAGAGTTTATTGCCCAAGAAAAAGGCAGCGTTTTGATTGTTAGCGGAATGAAAGCCTCAGCAATCAGAGAACTCAGTGAATGGATAAATACATTCTCACCGCAATTAAGCTACCAACAGATGAAAGAACAAGGCGTAGAGGAAATAGAACGTCCGTTTGCTCTGGTTCCGATATCTTCAACCGTTACCGAGTAAAAAGATGAAAAAATATCGCAAGAACGCCGGAATTGTTGTGTTTAATCGAGACAAAAAAGTCTTGATGTGCGAAAGAATAGAAGGAGAAAGCGGCAA
Organism: uncultured Pseudomonadota bacterium; assembly: GCA_949295935.1. GTDB lineage: Bacteria > Pseudomonadota > Alphaproteobacteria > RF32 > CAG-239 > HGM16780. Next base: position 22,450 of record CASFMW010000001.1, read on the forward strand.
GAGCTGGCAGTTTCCTCAAGGCGGTATGGAACAAGGAGAAACCCCGGAAGCCGCCGCCCGTCGTGAATTAAAAGAAGAAACATCTGTCACCTCTGTTCGCTTAATTGCCCAAATAAAAGAAGGATTAAAATATGACTTTCCGCCGGAGATAAAAGAGCGCTTTTCTCATCGCGGCATTGACACGGACGGACAAGAACAATTTTGGTCACTTTTTTTGTTTGAAGGCAACGAAAGCGAAATAAACTTAAAGACGGTCGAGCCGGAGTTCAAAAACTGGCGCTGGAATGATATTACGCAAGCCGACAAACATGTTATTGCTTTCAAGCAAGAAATATATCGCCGCGTGATAAAAGAGTTTGCTCCGATAATAGAAAAATTTGAGTAAAATTAATCTTTAAATAGACGAAAAAATGTGCTATACTCCGAGCATAATTAAGCTTTTCGGAGTAAAAGATATGAACGATAAACTCCATAACAAGATGATGGAAATGGTTGACAAAGCAGGCCGTAAGGGGCTGAGCTCCAACGTTCCGTTTAAGGAAGAACAATTTTCTGAGCTGGTAAAATTGCGCCAGTTATCAATTTTGCAAAGCGCCTATCAGCCACAGGCAACTGAGGTAAATCTGCCGATTTTAGCCAGAGAAGACTTTACTAAAGATTTAGTTGCAATTGCATATAGCTATGCTGGTATAAACAAACACCGCCAGAAAAAACACAGCTACGAATATTTTCGTGGTAACATTGCACTTTATGACGGCAATCACATTCACTTTAATCAGCCAGCTATTGACCCTGAAAATATGCTCTACGCTTTTTCACCGGAGCGGATATACAATCAAAGGGGCTACAAGCTTGAAGGGATGGATACCTTTGCCATTTTCCGCGATGTTAAGAAAAAACACGCCGAACAAGAGGCGCAAGCCCAACAACGCGAGCTGTTTACCAAAGATTTGATGCAACTTGGTTTTATAGGAAACACGCCGGAATTACTTAATGCTCAGGTACTAGAATTGCTAAAAATCCAAAATCAGTTAATACAGCAAAGTCTGGAACAACAAAAATTAACTATGCTGAATCAACATCCGGAGCTTTTGCAACAAGTTGTGAAGAATAATGCACCGCAAATTGACAATAATGTGATGCTGCAAATCACCAGCAAATTAAACGAACGCGAAAGAGCTTAAACCGCATCAAAAGTAATTCTCGGATCAACCCAAGAATAGGTCAAATCGCTGATAAGCTTGAGCACGAGGCCGAGCAATGCAAAGATATAGAGTGTACCAAAAATCACCGGATAATCGCGCGTCATAATCGCCTCATAGCCAAGAAGGCCTAAGCCGTTTAGCGAGAAAATAACCTCAATCAGCAACGAACCGGTAAACAGCATTTTAATTAGCATGGAAGGAAAACCGGCAATCACAATTAACATCGCGTTTCTGAACACATGACCATATAAAACCTGATTTTCGGTCAGACCTTTTGCTTTTGCTGTCAGCACATAAGGCTTTCCAATCTCATCAATAAATGAGTTTTTAGTCAGCATGGTAAGAGAGGCAAAACCGCCGATAACCATTGTCAAAACCGGCAGGGTGATATGCCAAAAATAATCGATTATTTTTCCACCAAGGGAGAGTTCATCCCAGTTAGACGAGGTCAGACCACGCAGCGGAAACCACTGGAAATATGTTCCGCCGGCAAAAAAGACAATCAGTAAGACCGCAAACAAAAAGACCGGCACGGCAGAGCCGAGAACTACGGCAAAAGATGTCCAAACATCAAATTTTGTACCGTCACGAACTGCCTTTTTTATCCCGAGTGGAATGGCAACAAGATAAATAATCAGCGTTGACCACAATCCGAGAGATATAGATACCGGCATTCTCTCCAAAATCAGTTGCCCGACAGTCTTATCTTTGTAATAACTTTTGCCAAAGTCAAAAGTTGCATAATCTTTAATCATATTAAAAAAGCGAACATGAAGCGGCTTATCAAACCCAAATTGTTTTTCCAACTCTTTAATCAGATAATCGGGAACACCGCGCGCACCTTGATATTTTGAGGCTGAAGTTGCTGTGTTCATTTGGGCTGAAGAAGACAAATTCCCCGAAGAATCAACATTCATTCCGCGATATTTTGCCAGCATATGCTCAACCGGTCCCCCCGGCGCCATTTGGATAATCAAAAAATTAATCGTGAGGATTCCGAGCAATGTCAGAGGAATCAGCAATAAACGCTTGATAATATAATTTCTCATGAACGAAAATCCTCCTTCATCCACCAAGTAAAGGGCTGATAGCCAACTTTCAGATTCGTTTTCGGATGTTCAAACTTGTTTTGATAAGCCACACGGTCAGCCGGAGCATACCATTGCGGAATCATATAAGATTCGCTGAGCAAAACACGGTCAAGCGCCGAAACATAGGCTTTGTAATCCTCTTTCTTTTGAGCTTTAACCAAACCCTCAATCAGGGCATCAACCACAGGATTTTGGATCCCGATAATATTGTAAGACCCATTGACCATAGCTGACTGACTTCCCCAAAGCTCTTTTTGTTCATTCCCCGGCATTTGCGATACACCAAGCGCAATGATAGCAATGTCAAAGTCAAAATTATCCAAACGGTTTTTATAAACATTAACCTCGACGGTACGGAAAGAAGCATCGATTCCGATTTTACGCAGATTTTTGATAAACGGCAGCATCACGCGAGTGAAAGAACTTCCGTTAGACGAGTTATCAAAAATCTCAAAAGCGAGGGGCTCACCGGTAGCGAGATTAACCATTTTTCCGTCCCGAAAACCATATCCTGCTTCATTCAAAAGGGCAACGGCCTTTTTCAGATTCTCACGTGTCTGCATATAATTTTCATGATGAATAACGCGTGGCTCTTGCGTAAAAACTTCCGGCGCAAGTTGAGACTTAAAGCAGCGCAAAATAGCCAGCTCTTTTCCTTTTGGCAGACCGGTTGCTTCCATTCCCGTATTGGTAAAATAGCTGTTTAAGCGTTGATATTGATTATAAAACAACATCTCATTAGCCCAGTCAAAGTCAAAGGCGAGGGCAATGGCTTGGCGCACACGTTTGTCTTTGAAGATATCTTTGCGAATATTAAAGGCAAACATTTGCAGATTAGCCGCACGTCCGTGAGGAATATCTTCTTTAATGACTTTTCCGCTTTTAACCACATTATTATCATAACCGGTTACCCAGTTTTTTGCGATATATTCTACACGAATATCAATATTACCGGAAAACAAAGCTTGCAGAGTAACGGTTGTGTCTTGATAAAATTCATAATCAACCATATCAAAATTAAAAAAGCCTTTTCGTGAAGGAATATCTTTGGCCCAATAATTAGGGTTCCTCTTCAGAATAATGGATTTTCCGGCCTTAAATTTTTGCACGATATAAGGACCGCTCCCCAAAAAAGGCTTTAAGGTTGGCGCACTGAAATCCTTTCCTTCCCAGTCTTTTTTTGAAAAGATGGATAACTGCGCCAAAATCAGAGGCAGCTCTTTGTTTTCAGCCCCCTTTTTGAAATAAAAGCGCACATGACGGTCATTAATTTTTTCGACCCTTTCCACGTCTTGATAATAAACTTTATAGATAGGGGCACCTTTTTCGATTAAAGAATTAAAACTGAAAATCACATCGTCAGCCAAAACCGGAGAGCCGTCGCTGAATTTTGCTCGTTCATCAAGAATAAACCCAACATAAGACTTATCTTTCGGCAACTCAAATTCCTTAGCCAACAGCGGATAAACCACACTCACGTCATCTGCCGGAACAATGCCGAGTGTGTCAAGCGTAAGTGCTGCAACTTCACTGGCAGCATTGCCTTTAAAAATAAACGGGTTAAAACTGTCAAACCCACCATAAGAGGGCAAAACGACCGTCCCGCCTTTAGGCGCGTCGGGGTTAACATAATCAAAATGAGAAAAATCGATCGGATATTTTGCTTCGCCATAAAGGGCGATATGCGAAAATTTTGTAGCTGCAAAGGCCAAACGAAAACAGCCGCCCCAAGCAGCAGCTGTCAGCAACAAAAGAATAAGAAAATTAATTTTTCTTAGCGACGTCATTCACCCAGTTTCCAAAAGGATAAGAAAGCGATTCTTCAACAGCAGATTTAGACGATTGAGAAACGGTTGAAGTGTCATCTTTTTTCATTTTTTCCCACTCGCGACGCAAAGACTTCAAAGTCTTTTTTGTCTCTTCAAAGTCAATGGTCTTTGCCGGCTCAGGTAATGAAATTTTGGGTTCATTGGGATGACCGGTAAAATCTTCAATATCCAGTTGCTCGTTATCATGCCAAGGTTCATTGATATTATTCTTCAAAGCCTTTAGACCAGAACTCACCGGAGAAGAATCAAACTTTGGTTCTCTGTCAAAAGTCAATGTATCTTCAGTTCCAAAACTTTTCTCCAAGGCAAGAGTAAATGGGTCTTGTTTGTTATCTTCATCTTTGACTTCTGCATCATCGACAGTATCCTCCTTCTTTTTACGAAAGATAGAAGATATAAAGCCAAAACTATTTGCTGAAGAAGACGCCTCTTTTTCAGAAACCGATTCTACCGAAACCTCTTCTCTCGATTCGCTACTTTTGCGATCAAGAGCCTTAAAAGCCTCCGGTTCTTTGGGCAAAGATTTTTCCAAGGCAGCATTATCTATAAATGATGGCTTTGCCTTAAGGGCTGAAATCTCTTTTGAGCGTTTAATTTCTTCAGAAACAGGTGCAAAAATAGAATATACTTTTCCAAAGACACCGGTCTCGACCAAATTTAAGAACACATGCTCTTTGTCATGTTTTTCCAAAAGGGCGATAAGAGCCTGATAGCGAGCCACAAATTCAAGAATAGAACCGGAAAGAATGGTATCTCCCTGTGCACGATTAAACATTCTGAGCTGAAATTCGCCCTGCGTCTGCGAAACCTCGATTAAAACCTTACCGAAAGACCATTTTCCACCGTTTTGAACTTTAGCCCACAGATTTTCGATTTGTTCACTGGAGGCGATTCCCGCACGCTTAATAATCTCGGCCAAGATTTCATTCATATCAGCTACAAAAATATCAAATTTATTTAGGATAAAGCCATCCTTAATCTCCTGTTCGGCTTCCAGCATAACGCGTGCCAACAAATCCGTATAATCAAGGTTTTTTTTCATATGCGAAAGCAACGAAACAATATTGCGACCAAATGCACGATTATTGATATATTGGTTCACATAGCCAAATACCGCCCAGATAAAAAATACCGGCAATAATAAAAATGAGGTATATAAAGCGGCATCAAACAAGCTCAATCCGGCAAGCGGGATTCCACCGAGCTTATCGACAACAAACAAACCGGCATAAATCAACCAAAACAGGCTTGAAAAGACGGAAAGAAAAAAAGCCAAAGCCAACAAGGAAATTCTCCAAAAATAAAAATATCATAACTGAAAATATAGTAGTATATTAGGCGTATAATTCAATCAAAATAACGAAAATTAACAATATTTTAAAATAAGAGTCGAAATTTAAGATAAAACGTGATAAAGAGAAGAAAGATTTTAAATAATTAAGAAGAGTGAAAACATGAGTAACGCAAACAGCATGGTTTTAGATTTTGAAAAAACGATTGTAGAGGTTGAAGCCAAGATAGAAGGGCTTAAAATGGCTGCCAAGGACGAAGGCGTTGATATAAGCAAAGAAATTAACCGTCTTCAAGAAAAGCTGGAACGTCAGTTAAAAATATCCTATGCAAATTTAACCCCATGGCAAAAGGCACAAGTTGCACGTCATCCGGACAGACCGCATTGCTTGGATTATGTCGGCAGTTTAATAGAAGACTTTGTACCATTGGCCGGAGATAGAAACTTTGCGGATGATCCGACCATGATTGGCGGTATCGGTCGCTTTAAGGGAATTTCGGTTGTCGTTATCGGACAAGAAAAAGGCCATGATTTGGAGAGCCGAATTAAGTACAATTTCGGCATGGCCAAGCCGGAAGGCTACCGCAAAGCCCAAAGATTAATGAGCATGGCGGATAAGTTTAATCTTCCGGTTATCAGCTTTGTAGATACCGACGGAGCCTACCCCGGAGTAGAGGCCGAAGCCAGAGGACAAGCGGAAGCGATTGCCTCATCAATAGAAAGATGTTTGCAGATTAAAACCCCGATTGTTTCAACCGTTATCGGCATGGGCGGTTCGGGCGGTGCGATTGCGATTGCGGCGGCCGACAGAATACTAATGCTTGAAAACTCGATTTACTCGATTATTTCGCCGGAAGCCTGTAGCTCGATTCTGTGGCGTTCGACCGATAAGGTGAAAGAAGCGGCGGAAGCCTTGAGGTTTACCGCGCAGGATTTGAAGCATTTCGGCGTCATTGATGAGGTTATCAAAGAACCTCTGGGGGGTGCGCACCGCGACCGCAAAGCTACGATTGAAGCGGTTGGCGATTCGATTTTAAAACATCTGAAAGAGCTTTTACCGATTAATGGTGAAGATTTGCGCCGCCAAAGAACCGAAAAGTTTTTGGAAATGGGAAGACATCTGCCGGATTAAGTCATGATAAGCCACAATCTTTTGCTTGTTTTGTTGATTATCTTTACAGCCGCGGCAATATATTTTGCCTTAAAAAAACGCGGTGACGATGATATAAAAAACGTCTTCGAAAATTTCATCCGCTCTCAAGCGGAGCTTTCGGGGCGTTTGTCGCAGTTCAGCGAGATAAATTCGCGCCAGCAAGCACAATTGGCGCAGTCGATAAATGAGCAAAAAGTAGCAATGCTTAAGATTGTTGATGAAAAGTTGCTTGAAGTCACCAAAAATGTCGGAGAGGGCTTGCAACAATCGACCGAAAAGACCAACCAAACCTTGCATGATTTGCGTGAGAGATTAGCCAAGATAGATGTTGCCCAGCAAAAAATATCTTCGCTATCGGAGCAGGTTGTTTCGTTGCAAGAGGTATTGAGCAACAAGCAAGCACGCGGAGCTTTTGGTGAGATTCAGTTAAACGATTTGGTTACCTCGATTCTCCCGCCTTCGGCTTATGAATTTCAGGTTGTGCTGAGCAATCAAAAGCGCGCGGATTGTGTTTTGAAATTACCCAATCCTCCCGGAACAATCGTCATCGATTCGAAATTTCCTTTGGAGAGCTACCAGTCTTTACGCAACGCTCAAAACGAGAGAGAAAAAGTCGAGGCGGAACGATTCTTCCGAGCCTCGGTTTTGAAGCATATCAAAGATATTGCCGAGAAATATATCATCGCCGGAGAAACGGCGGAGTCCGCCTTAATGTTTATGCCTTCTGAGTCGGTTTACGCCGAACTTCACGCCAATTTCAGAGATGTTGTTGAGGCCTCGTACCGCGCTAAGGTTTGGATTGTTTCCCCCACCACATTAATGGCGACATTAAATACGGTCAGAGCCGTTTTGAAAGACGCCCGTATGCGGGAGCAAGCCGGCGTTATTCAAAAAGAAGTCGGTCTTTTGGTTGAAGACATAAGCCGCTTAGACGACCGCATTGAAAATTTGGGCAAGCATTTTGACATGGCGTCTAAGGATATCGGAGAAATAAAAATATCTTCGGGAAAAATCGCGCGCCGTATTGATAAAATCGAAGATATCGAGCTAGGTGAAAATGCGGAAAAACGGCTTGCTGTTGAAGATTTGACCGGCCACCGCGGTACAGAAGAAAAATCCGCGTGATTTTGGGGATAAAAAAAGGATAAAAATTCACAAAATATGGAATTGATATATTGATTTATAAAACAAAAACGTATAACGTAAACCCAGTGATAAATGAATAAGAAGGAATAAAACAGTGACTAGATCTGAATTAATTGAAAAGATAGCCGGCAAAAACCCGCACTTAAACGTAAAAGACATAGATAAAATAGTTGATGTTATTTTCAGCAAAATTATCAGTTCTTTAGCCAAAGGTGAAAGAGTAGAGTTCAGAGGATTCGGTTCTTTTTCGGTCAGAAAGCGTTCGGCAAGAATAGCAAAGAACCCGCGCACGGGCGAGGCTGTTAAAGTTGAAGAAAGATGCATTCCGCACTTCAAAACCGGCAAGCAGTTGCACGATTTGTTAAACAAGAAATAATATATTTGAAGAAAGGTGACGGCCATGGGTTTTATAAAAATGTTAATCGGACTGCCCTTAATCATTGTTGTCTTGATTTTTGCTTTTGTAAACAATGATTTGGTCAGTTTTAATTTATGGCCGTTTTATATTGAAATAACGGTATCGCAAAGCGTAGCGATAGTCTTTTTGCTGTTGTTTGGTTTTATCTGGGGCAAGTTCGATTCGTGGCTGTCTTATTCTCCGGTAAGAAAGGCGTTAAGACAGCAAAAAAAGGCAAATAAAAAATTAAATAAAGAGCAGGTAAAGCTCACGGAGAAGGTTTCTGATTTGGAAGGCAACATAACCAGTCTTAAGGAAGAAGCCAAAGACGCCAAGGCCGCTGCCAAAGACGCTGAAATTGCCGCCAAAGACGCCGAAAAAGCAAAGATAAAAGCCGAACGTCGTCCGCTCGGCGAAAGGCTGAAAAATTTATTTACAAGAAAAAAAGACTAAGAATAAGAGAAGAATAAAATGAACTGGTTAACAGATTTTGTAAGACCGAAGATAAAGAAAACCGCACCGATAGAGATTGCCGACAATTTGTGGGAAAAATGCCCCGAATGTGGTCAAATGCTGTTTTCAAAAGAACTTAAAAAAAGTATGTATGTCTGCACCCGCTGCGGCCATCATCTGCGTTTATATGTTCATAAAAGGTTGAGATTACTGTTTGATAACGGGGAATATAGCCCGATAGCCATTCCGCCGTTGAAAGAAGACCCACTTAAATTCAAGGATTCTAAAAAGTACACCGACAGACTGCGCAACTACCGCAAAACAACCGGTAGTGAAGATGCTATTCGTGTTGCCAAAGGCGAGATTGGCGGCATAACCTGTGTTGTTGCCGCGATTGATTTTGCCTTTATGGGCGGCTCAATGGGTATGGCTGTCGGCGAAGGAATTGTCCGTGCAGCAGAGATTTGCTTGAAAAATAATTATCCGCTGATTACCGTTTCGGCTTCCGGCGGTGCACGTATGCAGGAAGGCATTTTGTCCTTGATGCAAATGGCGCGCACAACCGCGGCGATTAATCAGCTTAAAGAAAAAGGCATTCCGTTTATCTCGATTCTGACAGACCCGACAACCGGCGGCGTTTCAGCCTCTTTTGCGATGTTGGGTGATGTTAATATTGCAGAGAAGGGATGCTTAATCGGCTTTGCCGGCCCGCGTGTTATTGAACAAACGATTCGCGAAAAATTGCCTGATGGCTTCCAACGCGCTGAATATTTGCAAGAACACGGCATGGTTGACATTGTCGTCACTCGCTCTGAGATGAAGGACACGCTGGTTCGCGTCATCAGTATCTTAACTCACGTCAAACCGGCCGTTCAAACTCTAGCGATTGAAAATAAATAAGGGTTTTTGACGCTCAAAAAAAGCTCTGAACTTTTGTTCAGAGCTTTTTTAATGTTTAATCAAAACGACAATCCAACTTTGCTACCAAGCGTATAGAGCATTTATCGTGCTTGGAAAGAGGCTTCGGATAATTGTCCGCGAAGTTCCAAGCAAAAGCTTTATCAACATCATACGGAGAGGTTGACCAATACCATTTACCGGCTATCGGTTCCCCACCGAGTTGAACCAACAAATCATCGAGGGCTTTTTGCTTTTGAGGATTACAAATCAACTTTTTCCAAAAACTAATTTCCCCTGCTGTACACGCATATATTTCAACTCGTGCATAACTGCAATCTTGAAGCCAATTAGCTTCATCCCATAAGAATGTTGAATTAAAAACAAAAAAATCTTTCAATGCGATAAGCGTGTCATCAAAGATAATGCCCAGAGGTTTCTTGCCTTCAAGCGGTACCCAAGATCGAACTAAACCTTCATGCATTACTTCAAAAGGAAATTCCTGTTGAGATTTTCTTTCTGAGATTTTTCTTTCTTTTTCCATAATTATATATTTTTAAATTAATAATACGAATTCAAAGCCAAATTAACACGAAAAAGCAAAAGGTCATGGAAATTATGAAAATGACGGATTCTAAATAGGCTCAAAGCGACAGAATCAAATAGATTTTTCTTTAAGCTGATTGTTTTTGACTTCAAAAAACTGTGCCGTATCTTTAAGAGAAGAAAATAGATACGGGTCGGTGGATGTTATCCAAGCCTGCAAACCGAGCTGGCTGATTTTTTCAAGCAAGGCTTCACGTTTAATTTCATCAAGATGAGCGACCACTTCATCAAGCAATAAGATGGGGGCAAATCCCTTATCAAGCGTTTGGCACTTTGTCTGCGCTAAAATAATGCTGATGAGTAGTGATTTTTGCTCACCGGTAGAACAAAGCTCGGCCGGCATTCTCTTTTTGCGATAAAAGACTTTAAAATCGGTACGATTTACTCCATCGATTGAGTCGTTGTAAAGAATGTTGCGCCGTTGCTTTTTGAGCAAGTCGCGGTAAAAATCTTCAACATCAATCGCCGGCAGTTTATCAAGCTTTTTCTCAATAATACCTTCAAGTTCAAGAATAACATTCGGAAACACATCATCAGGCTCATGCTCGATAAAGGTATTGAGCTTGGCAATTTGCTCGCGACGCGCTGCTGCAATCGCTACACCGAGAGCCGCCATATTTTCTTCAAGCGACAGCAGCCAATCTTCGTTACAATGACCTGCCTTTAGGAGCTGATACCACTGCCGATAAAGATGTTCAAAATTTGCCGTTCGCTTGGCGTGTTCAAGGTCAAAAGCATAAACCAAGCGATCCAAAAAACTTCGCCGCGGTTGCGAGCCTCCGCGAAACAGCCTGTCCATCTGCGGCGTAATCCAAATCGCTGAAATATGACGCCCCAGTTCAGCTTGCGAAGAGGATTTCTGCCCGTTAATTTTAACGATTCGCTTATCAAAAGAGCGCGTGTCCTCTTCCGATTCTCTTAAAGATTTTTCAACCGCCGTTCCGATTTCGACGGTGTCATCACCTTTTTGCACGGTTGCCGAAACCGCCCAGTTGACCATACCGAGTTCAGTCGGCATATATTCATCGGAAACAAGCGTCGGTGTGATACGCCGAATGTCGCTAAGCTTTGCCGCGCGCAATCCTCTCCCCGGGGTAAGAAAAGAAATTGCTTCGAGAATATTTGTTTTTCCCGTTCCGTTTTCTCCGGTAATGATAATCGGCCCCAAATGAGCATTGATTCGTAAATGCGGATAGTTTCTAAAATCAGTTAAAGTCAGACGCAAAACGCCTGACTTTTGACTGTTTAACTCATGAAGATTGAGCGCTGAGCTGTCCACGACTATACTCTCATCGGCATTAAGACGTAAATTGCGCTGGCATCAGAAGTGTCGTGAATAACTGAAGGAGAAGAACCGTCAGCAAAACTGATACGAACGGTCTCACCTTTAACTTCAGCCAAAATATCAAGCAAATAACGGAAATTATAGCCGATTTCAAGACTGTCGCTGTCATATTTTGCTTCGACTTCTTCTTGCGCACTGCCGAGGTCGGGACTTGAGGTTGTGATAGTGATATGATTCGGAGCTGTAATTACCTTAATCGCGCGCGTTCTTTCGGCAACAACCGAAACACGGTCAACCGCTTCGGCCAAAGGCTTAACACCAAGCTCAAGAACCTTGTCGTTGTCGGTCGGAATAACGCGTTCATAATCCGGATAAGTTCCGTCAATTAGCTTTGATGTTAAAGTAACATCTTCCATCGTAAAGCGGATTTTATTTTCCGAAAGAGAAACAGCGATATTTTCAGCTTTGGTATCATCAAGCAGCTTGCGAACTTCACCGACGGTTTTACGCGGAATAATAACGCCGTTCATCGATTCGGCACCTTGCGGCAGAGGCGATTCGACGCAAGCCAAACGGTGTCCGTCGGTTGCAACAACGCGCAAAACCTTAGCCTCGCCTTCATTTTTTGCATGAACATAAATACCATTTAAATAATAGCGGGTTTCTTCGGTTGAAACGGCAAATTTTGTGCGGTCAATAACATCTTTAAGCTCTTCTTTGCTCATAGAAAAATTAACAGGCAAGCTGTCACCGGAAATAACCGGAAAATCTTCAACACCGATAGTCGAAAGCGCAAACTTTGATTTACCGGAAGCAATGGAAAGCTGCCCTTTTTCATCAGGAAAGATAACTTCAACGTCCGAACCGTCGGAAAGCTTGCGAACAATGTCATAAAGCATATGAGCCGGAGCGGTTGTTGCACCGGTTTCGGTTGTTTTGGCGTCAACAACTTCGGTAATTTCGGTATCCATATCAGTAGCTTTAAAGCTGATACCGTCTTCCATTGCCTCAATCTTAACATTTGAGAGGACAGGGATAGTGTTTCTCTTTTCAACAATGCTCTGCACATGGCTCAGAGTCTTTAACAAAACGGAACGTTCAATAGTAAATTTCATGTCTTTAACCCTTAAAATATATCATAAATTCAATTACAAATATGATAACATAAATAGCAAAAATCAGAAGAACAAACAATGAGTATTCAACAGCTTTTTTATAAAAAAGCGCCGTTTTCATAAGAAAACAGCGCCTTCGATACAAACCATAAATGAGAGAGAATTAAGCTTCCAAGATTTTTCTCAAAGCGTCAACATTTTCCGCCAGAGAAGAATCTTCCATAACCAATTCTTCGACCTTGCGAACAGCGTGCATAACCGTTGTATGGTCACGGTCAAACTTGCGTCCGATTTCAGGCAAAGAGCGAGAGGTAAGTTGCTTAGCCAAATACATGGCAACCTGACGGGGTCTGGCAACGGTACGCGCGCGACGAGAAGATTGCATTTCTTTAACCGAGATATTGAAGTATTCAGCAACCTTTTTCTGAATTTCATCAATCGTTGTACGCTTGTCATAAGAGCGAAGCATATCTTTCAAAACATCTTGCGTCATATCCAGCGTAATTTCGTGATTAGAAAGCAACTGAGAGTGAGCAATAACACGACGCAAAGCACCTTCTAACTCGCGGATGTTTGATGTAATTTTTTGAGCCAAGAACTCAACTACCGGCATCGGCAGTTCAACACCAAGCTGCTGAGCTTTTTTGTTAAGAATGCCAACACGCAGGTCAAAATCAGTCGGGTGAATGTCAGCAACCAAGCCGCAGCCCAAGCGAGATTTCAAGCGAGCTTCGATTCCTTCCAAATCAGAAGGAGACTTGTCTGCTGAAATAATAATCTGACGACCTTCTTCAATCAGAGAGTTAAATGTGTAGAAGAACTCTTCTTGAGTAGTGTCCTTGCCACCCATAAACTGAACGTCATCAACCATCAAAACATCAACTGAGCGAAATTGTTCTTTAAATGCTGCCGTATCTTTATAGCGCAAAGCACGAACAAATTTATACATAAACTTCTCAGCTGAAAGATAAACGATATTGCGAGAAGGATCTTGCTTTTTGATGTGCCAAGCAATAGCGTGCATCAAGTGTGTTTTACCAAGTCCAACACCGGAATAAAGGAATAACGGGTTGAATGAAATATTACGAGATTCTGCAACTTTGCGAGCAGCCGCATAAGCAAACTCATTTGTTTTTCCGACAACAAAATTTTCAAAAGTATATTGCGGATTAAGCGGAACGGATAATGAAGTATCACCGTTTACACATTCATTAGCAGAAAAACTAGCTGCGCCGGATTGATAAATATTTTGCGGTACCGGACTTGAAGAAATTTTCTTAAGAAGAGAACGACAGGAAGCATTGTGCAAACCTGAAGAAGCGCGCTCATCTTGCAGAGCCTGAACAACAAAGTTAACTTGTTTAATCTGAGGGTTTTTTCTTTCCCAAATTCTGTGGATTTGGTCAGAATAGTGGGTGATAACCCAGTTTCTCATAAAACGCGTTGGGACACAGATATTGACCACACCGTCACTAACCGAGCCCAAAGTCAATGGCTTAAGCCAACTGTCAAACGCCACGTCACCAAACTCGACCTTGAGTTGATCGCAGATTTGACCCCATTGGTCTTGAACTGAACTCTCTAAATATGCTTCTTCAGCCATTTTTACTCCCCATAAAAAATACAAAAATACGGTTTTTAGGATAAAAGATAAGAAATATAAATCAACGCCCTTATACACAGAAAAATGCTGCTTAATAAAAATATTTTTCTAAGAACAAATAATATTTTCTAAAAAATATAAAAAGAGCACTTTTATCAGTAAAAATCTAAAACCAAATTCTTTTTTCTTACGTGATAAAATTCACGTGAAATTTAACACTGATTCGCTGACCAAAATTTTCTTATCAAAAGCTCCTGCTCTGTGATTTCAATTCCCCTAACATGAAACCATTAGATAAATACTTTATCCTTTAAAACAAAATATAATAATAAACTTAAAAACTTAAATTTCAGAAATTGAAGATGAAGTCAAAATCAAATTCAAAATCAAAATCAAAATCTGGGTAGGATAGTAAACAGATAAAAAAATAATTACAACAGAACATTTAAAGAACATTACAATTAATTTTCTTGACATAGGTTTTAAACAGAGTCGCCCAGATTCGTTGATTATTAAAGATTAAATAAGCAAAAACCGGAGTCCCTAAAAGTTACTAAAGGGATTCCGGTTTGAATAGCAAAAAATAAAGAAAATCTTACTTAGAAAGAGCTTTAAGCTTCTGAGCAAGACGAGAAACGATACGAGAAGCTTTGTGTCTTTCAAGAGCACCTTTTTGAGAAGCTCTGGCAAGTTCAGATTCTGCAACTTTGAAAGCAGCAGTAGCAGCTTCAACATTAGCTGTCAAAATAGCTTCAAGAGCTTTTTTCACAAAAGTGCGAACGCGGCTGCGACGAGCACTATTGATGATGTTTCTTTTATTATTTCTTTTAATTCTTGTTTTTGCCGATTTATGATTGGCCATAATACTAATCCTATAACTGAAAGTTAAAACGATAAAAAATTCTGATTCAGTTTATAAACTCTTCAATCACTTAAAGTCAACAACATTTTTCACCAAAACGACGAAAATTCATGAATTAAGCATTATTTTGAGTGAATTTTTTCAAATAATTACGAAAATCATCGCCGCTGACAATGATTTTAGCGCGCATCATCGCCTCATCAATCGCAGATTCGTAAACAGGATTTTCAAAAGCTTTCAGAGTCTCTTTGAGAGCAATTGCGGTAAATTCAGGAGTCTGAGAAATTTTAAGAGCAGTTTTAAGCGCTTCATTTTCTAGTTCTTGCAAAGGCACGATTCGACTAACCAGTCCGCAGGCATTTGCCTCTTCGGCAAGCATCGCCCGTCCGCAAAGAAGCATTTCCATGGTTTTTGCTCTACCGATAGCTGACAATAGTTTTTTTAACAATCCGATTCCCGGCACGATTCCAAGACTGGCATCAGGCACAGCCAAGCAAAGATTATCCGCAGCAAGCACAATATCGCAGTTAAGCAAAAGCTCGATTCCTTGTCCGAAGGTAAAGCCCGAAGCTGCGGCAATCAAGGGCTTTCTTGCCTGAGAAAGCGTAATCATGGCCGCTTTTTGCCGGTCAAGCAAAGAGGCTACATCCTTTGTGTTTTCAGAAAATTCTTTCAGGTCAACGCCAGAGGTAAAATAGTCGCCGGAACTGGTAATAACAATGGCACGAATGCTTTCATCATTATCAAAAGCATCAACAGCAGAGGCAATATTTTCAAGCATATTTGTTGAAAGAGCATTGTTCTGTTCTGCGCGATTAAGGCGGATAAATCCGACCTGATTTTTAGATTCTG
This sequence comes from uncultured Pseudomonadota bacterium, assembly GCA_949295935.1. Taxonomy (GTDB): domain Bacteria; phylum Pseudomonadota; class Alphaproteobacteria; order RF32; family CAG-239; genus HGM16780. Next base: position 38,235 of record CASFMW010000001.1, read on the forward strand.
TAATAACGGAAATGTTTGACATATCAGTTTTGACTCTTAACGGTTATACGAACAACAAGCGGCCGAGCTCCTTCTTGAGCAATCTCCAGCTGCTGATTTTCTCTCACAAAAGATAATATTCGATTCTTTTTGCCGGCAAAGGTCCAACCCAGTTGAGGCAGAGTTTCAAGATAAAATTTTTCAACCTTATCAAAAGAAGTATTTCCGCTCAAATAAGCCTCAACAAGACTTGTTTCTTCATTACCGAAAGACAAATTATCCGCCGGAATTTGATGAAGCATATCCGGAAAGGGCAAATCTTCAAACCCTTCAATAAAAGGTGCCGCCAAAGCAGACTGAACGGCAACAAGGCAAAAAACAACAAAAAGAGATAAAATTTTTTTCATGACAAACTCACTTTTGTAAAGTCGAACAATAAAAGCTGGAACGTCCGGCAATAACTATTTTACGAATTCCTCCGGTTTTTGCAAGAGAACATTTACAGTCTGGGCATGGTTGCCCTGTTTTATTGTAAACACAGTGCTGAAATTGGAAATAACCTTCGCTTCCATCGGGCTTATGATAATCTTTTAAGGTAGAACCACCGGCCTCTATCGCCTTTTCAAGCGTAAGACGAACGGCAGCAATAAGCTTTGGATATTCTGCAGCAGAAAGCTGATTGGCTTTTCTTAAAGGCGAAATTCTGGCATGATAAAGCGCCTCCGAAGCATAAATGTTTCCGATTCCGGCAATAATACTTTGGTCCAGCAAGGCTTCTTTGATAGGAATACTTTTGTTTTTAAATTTTTCTTTCAAATAAGCCGGTGTCAAGTCTGAACTAAAAGCATCAAGACCGATTCTTTTTACAAAATCAAGCTGTGCAATATTTTGTGTTTTGCAATAGGTAATCATGCCAAAACGCCGCGGGTCGTTATAAATAAGAACGCCGTTATCTGTAATGATTAAAACATGATCATGCTTTTCCAAAGCCTCAGGAATGGATTCGCAAATTTTTATGCGCCCGCTCATACCCAAATGCCAAATGATGCTATTGTTATTTGAAAGATTAATAACAATATATTTAGCAAGCCTGTTATAAGAAACGATTTTTGCGCCGATAATATTTTTTCCAAAGTCAGAAGGAATTACTTGCCGCAAACGATTTTGATTGATAATCACGTCAAGTATAGTAGAATGACCGATAGCTTTGGATAAAGCGTTTTTAATAGTTTCGACTTCAGGTAACTCTGGCATAAGTTTAGAACCTCCAATAAGAAGAGAGTATAAATGACAAAGCAAATTTTACAATCACTAAAAATATTTCGGTTAGCAACCGCTTTAGCCAGATGGGATTTGCTTGAGTTAATAGATTCTCCGACCACCGGAATATATGTTTTGTGGGGCAAACTTTGGCAAAAAAAATCTAACGACACGCTAAAATCACGAATAAATGGATTTCTGGAAAAAGAAACAGATGAGTTGCAAAAGATTTTTGTGAGTGAAAGTGGCTACGAGTATGTGGATTTTCTTCCCTTAGAACAATTAAAAACCGAAAAAGAAATATCCATGGAAGAATCTGATTCTTATACGATTCTCTTTCGTCGTTTGGCATGTTTTTATCCTCGTTTAAGAACGGCTTTGCCAATATTTATCAGCAGAATAGATATCGCGAGAGACAAAAGACTTCAAGCCTCGGAAACGGAAGAATATTTACGCCTAAGCGGCAAAAATGAAAAAGCGCTGGCTTACGAAGTAGACTGGATAAAAACTGATAAATTTAATCTTAAACTGGAGCTTCCGCCACAAACAAAAATAGGAGACGAGCTACCAACCGAAAGTCAAAAAGCGCTGATAAATATCTGGGCAGATTTATTTTTTGAGGAAGACGTTTTGTTATGGAACTGGGCTGAAGTCATTAGCAATGAAAAAAACGAGGTAGGCTTTTTATCGCCGGATTGTTTGATAACCATAGACAGCTCTGTCCAAAATTTTGCATTGAAACATATACAAAAAGCGCAGAACCCGCAACAATATCTGGAACATAAGTTTGTCGTGGCTTACAACCGCCTTAAAAGATTATGCCCGCAAATTGATATCGCTAAAGAACTCACCCCTTATTGCCGCAAGCGCTATGAAAAAAACATCAAAACCGAAGAAAAAGAAGACTTGTTGGCAAACATGTCTAATCTTGGATTCGCAATAAACATCAAAAATAAGATAAAACTAACGCCGCCATCGCGAATAAAAAGACTTCAAAGTCCTAAAATCTTCGGCAAAGAAAAAGAGTTTCGCAACAGCTCGCCGTTACTGTTTTTACTCTTGGCCGCTATGATATATGCGCTATTAAAATATTTTTAGGGTTGTTTGCAAAAGAAAGTTAGGTTAAAATAACTCTTTAAATAAAACGAAAGAAGAGTTATGAGAAAGCCGCGTCAAAAAAAATATTATGCCCCGCAAAATGAGGAACACATTTTTCACAAATGTGATTTTCCCGGTTGTGAAAAACGCGGCGAATATCGAGCCCCAAAAAATCGTAAATTGAAAGAATATTACTGGTTTTGCTTAGAGCATGTTCAACAATATAATGCCAAGTGGAATTATTATGAAGGCATATCCACGGACGAACCGGAAGAAGACAATCAACCAAAAATGCATTTCAAGGGCTTTCGCTCCAAAGTCAGATATAGTCGCGGCTATAACTTTTTTGATGACTATGAGTTTTTTGAGAGCAGTTATCACAGCCATTCAGATTATGCACCGATGGATGAAGTCTACTATACTTATGAAGAACGCCGTTACCTTGAAATCATGGAGCTGGAAGGCCGCGGACTGAATATCGAAACACTCAAAAAACAATATAAACAACTGGTAAAAAAATATCACCCCGATTTGCACCAAGATAACAAAGCCGCAGCAGAAGAAAAGTTCAAACAGCTGAGTAATGCTTACCAACATCTGTTAGATAAGCTAAATCGACTTTACGGTGATATTAAATAACAAACTAGCGACTAATATCTTTAAGGTTACTTGCTTTTGTGGCGAGTTTATTAAACTCTTTTTGCGCAGATTGGGTGCTTTTAACTTTTGGTAGTTTCTTTTTATCAACTTTGCGACCGGTTTTTTGCAAAATAACTTTGGCAATATGCTTGTCTTCGGTTTGTTTCTTGCCTGCTTCAACCACTTCCTCGAGCTTCAATCCCTTAACGGCAGCCTTGCTTCCTCCGACAATTTCGATTCGCTTAACACCGGCAAAAAAGTCTTTGAGCTGATTGGGCTGGAGCTTGTGATTAGATCTTGGTTTCAGCTTTGTCTGAGGGACAAGATCTTTGTTAATGGCTTTTTGCACCAATTCTTGCGGATTGTCAGACACGCTGTTCATGGTGTCGGCCTCGGTTCTGGCATTAACCTTTTTCAGACCGGTTTCTTTGGCCAAAATATTTGCGGTATTAACGGCATTAAGCCTTCCGGCGCTTTTTTCCAAAGAAATTCCTTTATTAATAAAGGCTTCTCTTTTAGCTTTACTTTGCTCTGTTTTCTCTTCTTCTTTAGGGTTAATGACAAGCTCTTCTTCAAAATTTATGGTCGGAATAACTTGGAAAGAAGCATTTTCGTCTTCATCTTCGTCTTCATCATAAATATCTTTGATTTTTTTACGCACCAAGTTTGGATTCGTTTTATTTGCGGCAGGACGCAACGCGCCTTCTACGGCAAAAGGCTGTTTTTCATCAGAAAGCCGAGCATCGATTCTGCGCGACGGCCTTTGCCTGGGCAGGGGCATATTTTTGTTCCATTCGATATTAGGATTATTTTTGTTATCATCGTCAGCAGAAGACTCGTCTTGCATGGAAATCAGTTCACCTTTCTGTTAATAATCATAAAAGAGCCGTCTGCCAACAGTACGGATGTCACTTCAATCTCAATTCCGTCAACACGCGTAAGCATAAAAGTTTTTGTCGTAGCATTTGTAATATGGCTAACAATATCATTCTTCAAATTATTCCAGTTGTCAACCAGCGGAAATTTATCTTTCGCAGCTTCAATAAGTTCCTGCAAAGAAGGATCATTTTGCAAAAAGATTTCCTTATAGTCCCAAAGCTCCATATAAGCGCGGTTATAAAGGCTTAATCTCCCATTTGGTGTAAAAATCATAACCGCTTCGGAAAGATTATCAAGAATCTCTTTTTGTACAGATATCAAGTCATTATAAGCACGGCGCGTCGCCAGACGATCTGTCACGTCTTCAAATGCAAAGAAAAGCCCGCCCATTGGATGCTGAGCTCTCACGCGACGAAGTGTGCGCCCGTCCGGCAGATGGAGAAGGTCTTCTTTAGCTTCAAGAATAGAAGAGAAAGCATCTTGTTCCCCTTGTTTATACTGAATAAAATCAGGAACTTCCGGCAAAAGTCTTTTTTCTCTGATTTCGTCAAGAAAAGCAGAATAAGGCGGTTGAGCATCAAGCCAAGAATTATCCAACTTCCACATTTGAGCAAAAGACTTATTATAAAAAGCCAAACGCTTTTTTGCGTCAAACACGGCAAAAGCCGTGCCGAGTGCGCCCAAGATTTCAAGATGAGCATTTTGATGAAGCTTCAAATTGCGCTTTAAATCATCAAGCTCGGTAATCTCAGCCATAGAGCCAACGCTATAAATTTTATCAAGACTCTGTTCCGCATGAAACGGAATTTCAACCACTTCAAAAGAATGACGCGCCCCGTTTTTAACCAAGCTGATTTTTTGCTTGCGTGTTTTATTTGTTGCATGGGCTGCTGTAGCCAAGTCCAAAGAAATACTTTCATTATTTGTGCCGATAATTTCGATTCCCTGAGCAATAACGGCGTCACGATTTTTCTCAGCCACAAAGTCTAAATAAGGCTTGTTAACAAACTTAAGATGTTGCTGATCATCTCTCAACCAAGCTGGATAAGCCAAATGGTCAATAAGGTCGCTCAGGCGCAAGGTCTTGTCTGCAGCTTTTTTGCATTCAGCCTGAAGCTCATCAATTTTGGTTGTTTCATCACTGATATCTCTAAACCAAATAACATCACAAAATATATGTCCGCCGGCATCACAGATTCGCGCACCGGAAAGTTTTAGGATTCGCCCATTGTTTTTCGTTGTAAAAATATCTTCAAACGAGCAGCCTTCATCAAGAAGAATATCAGCATATTTCTGAATTTTTCTGGCATCATCTTTATAAAAAGCCTTCAACACATCTTCAAAAGAAGAATTCACGCCATTTTCAAGCCCAAGTAAAACAGCCACCCTTCTGGAGCACTTAAAGACAATCTTTTTTCTTGGGTCATCAATATTATCGTCCGGATAGATAAAGGAAAAATAGCCATCTTTTGAGGCATAAAGCACCTCGGTCAAACGATTGGATTCGCGGTTTGCAAAATAATTCTTCTGCCGAAGCTTAAGAATAAGGATAGAAGAATAAAACAACAACAATAACAGCAGGATAAAAACGGCAGCAATCAGATACCATAATTCCGGAGCGGCATAAAACATATTGATTAAAAGATTGTAAGACATGATATTAATGTTCCGAAACTAATAAAGGGTTGTTTATTTATAGATTTTATAATATAAACGCAAATAGTAAAACTCAAAAAAACAGGTAGTGAATAAAAAAGATGTACACATTAGCATTTGATACAACGGCAGGTGGCTGCTACATAGCCTTATTAAAGGATGATAAAATATCGCGCACTTTTGAACAAGACATGGATTATGGACAAGCAGAAGTCTTAATGCCGGAGATAGCAAATATATTAAATAAAGAACGGATAGATTTTAAGGATATAAACTTAGTCGTTGTCTGCACCGGCCCTGGGTCATTTACGGGCGTTCGCTCATCAGTTTCGGCCGCCCGAACATTTTCAATCGCTGATGAAAAATTGGCTGTTACCGGTGTGTCTGCATTTGAGGCCTATATACGCAGCCTTGAGCCGGAAGAGATTGCCGAGTTAAACGCCGTTATTATTGAAACCAAAAGAGACGATTTTTATTATCAAATTTTTGATTCCTCCTTGCATAAAGTAACCGAATCCGGTGCCGACAGCAGAGAAAACATCATAAGCCAACTGCGTCAAAAAAAGATCAGCTTGATAGGCGACGGTGTAGAGCGCTTTTTGAATCAGCCGACAGGATTAAGCCTTCATGCCATAAGAATGGAACGTCACTTGTCTATTGAGCATTTGGCTTGGAGCGGACTCAAAAAGTTTTTAGATAAAAAGCTTGATTTTCCGAAGCCCTTATATTTGAGGGCACCGGATATCTGCATCAAGAAAACAGATGAAATGTAAATGCAAAAAATATCCTCTGAATTTGCGATAAAAATATTGCAAAACAATACTAAAACGCGTATATAAATAAAAAGAAGGACAAAAATAAAAAAATCGGCAAAGAATGGGATACCTGAGTCATAAAAAAAAGGAAGAAAGAATAGATGTATTTCTAAATGTTGCGCTAATTGCCACAACATTATACAGCTTTTTTACCTTGTTTGAAGCAGGTTGTGCTGTTTGGGAGCACTTGTGCCGTTGGCATTTTCAATATTATCTTTTAATGCAAGCTTTGTTCTTATATGCCTTATACCAAAAACGCTGGGGGCGCAGCGGATTATTTGCGCTTCTGATTTTAATAAATTTCGTTTCATTATCATCAACCAGCAACCTGTTTACCAATATCTCATCAGATAGCAATTCTGAGCTAAATATCATATATCAAAATCATAGTGAAGAAGCTAATTCCATCATAAAGCAAGCCTATGCCAATAATGGTGAGATTTTAGCATTAAACACGGATAAAGAACTGGCTCCGACATATGACGACAACTACCGCTTATATCACGAAGATGCCGGCATGGGCCCCAGCCTTATCTTGAGTGATATTCCTCCTGAACAAGCCGGCAAAGTCAGCTTTGCTCCAAATCGCCAAGCGTCATATATCGCCATCACCAAAAACGGCCAAAAAATAATGGTTTTGAATATAGATTTCTCTAACCTGAAAAAAGAAGAAGTCCAAACCGTTTATAAAAATCTTGAAGAATTTGTCCTTGCTCAAAATCTTCCTTTGGTAATTGTCGGAGATTTTGGAATGCCGACATGGATGCCCGCCGTCAAAAACTTCATGATAAACACCGGCCTTGAGGTCAAAAACAGAGTAATCTTAAGCGATGGGAGTCAGTGGTTTAATCCGTTCACGATACCAAGCATAAATGTATTAGGCTACAAAGCACTCGGGCTCAAACATTTCGAACGCCTTGATCAGAGCCCATCGGGAAGCTATCCGTTTTTATTTAGCCTCAGCCTCTAAAGATTTTATTTTTTTTCGAATAATGTCAGCAAGCTCTGTTTCTTCAAATGCCGTTGCATAAGTTAGGGCTGTTTCATAAGTCTTTATGGCTTGAAGACTGTTTCCGAGCTTTGTCTCAATAAGGGCGATGTTGGCATAGTCAGTTGCTGCACCGGAAAAACGTTCATCTTTTTGCTCTATCGAAGCCGATTTCAAAAACAAAGATTTCGCCCGAGCGAGTTCGTTTTTCTGCAAAAAAATAAGGCCCAACAAAGAATATGCATTTGCAATATGAAAACAGCCGGAATCTTTTTCTCCCTTTTTGATAATCAGACGCAAAACAGCTTCCGCTGCTGCAAATCTTTCAAGTTCAAAGTCGATTCTTGCAACCAAATAAAGACTGTCTAAGGTAGCCGCCGTGTCGATTCCTTTTTGGTAAATTCTGGCAGAAGAAACAGCTTCGACCAAAGCTTGTGACCACAAATTTTGTTCACAAAAAATAAAAGCCCGAACCTGATGTGCAAAAGCCATTCCATTTTTATCATGCAATTTTTCATGAGCCTCAACGGCAGCATGAACCGAGCAAAGAGCGTCATCATATTTCTTTTGCAAAAGAAGGGTCAAAGCTTTTTGCGTAAGGATATAAGCGGCAGCTTTGCGGCGATTAGAGTTAAGATTAATTTCCAAACTTTTTTGAAAATAAGCGAGTGCATCGTCAAAATTTTCACGCATGGTCCATAGCATTCCAAGCCCGCCAAAAGCATCTGCTTCTCCTGCCGGATGTCCAAAGGCATGAAACAGTTGCGCCGCCTGCCGAAACATAAAATGAGAAACATCTTCAACAGCCGAAACTCTAAAAATAGTCGCAGATAACAAATAAGCATAAGCTTCTTCAATATAGGCACCGGATTTCTTAAACAAAGAAGCCGCCACCGCCGCTTGCTGAGAGGCATTTTCCATATCCCCGCAAATAAGGGCAAACTGCGCCTGATAATAAGCCGCTTTGGCCTTAAAATATGGGGAGCAAGTTTTTACCTGAACATTGTCGAGCAAAGCCGAGGCTTCGTCTTTTTTTCCGAGCTCAAAGAGTAAGGAAACAAGCTCGATTCTCGCCGATTCTGACTTTATTTTTTTGAAAAGAGCAACAGCCTCTTCGGGCTGATAAAAAGCCTTCAACGAGGCTTCTTCAAAAAAAAGTTTTTTTTGCCGAAGAAATTTAAGAACGCCACTGATTTTGCCGCAGGACAAATTCAGCAAAAGCTTTTTATTTTTTTTGAATGGAATTTTCAGAAGCGTTTTAAGAATCTTTCGCAAAGCATAAGATGAAAAATAAGGGGCCGAAGAAACTTTTTGTTGCTGCAAAATCAACTGCTTGGAAGATATTTTAAAATAATGATCTAAGGCGATTTTCCTCCAAAACAGAACAAACACCGCAAAAGACAATACAAATAAAAAAATTCCGATATAGAACATAAAATTTACACTAAATTTAGTTTTGAATCATATCATATGAGCATAAGCTATAATATATGGGAAAAATCAAAATGGCTATTACAAAATTAAAATCCGGACAACTTTACAAAAAATGTGATTCGCGCAAGTTCAAATTCTCCAGCACGGCAGAACTGGAAGAACGCCTTTCCGCTTTGGGGCAAGATAGAGCTATTAGCGCGGTTGAACTTGGTGTCAACATCAAGTCAAAGGGCTATAACCTTTTTTGCTTAGGGCCAGAAGGTACCGGAAAGACCAGTCTGGTTAAAAGAATATTAGAAAAAGAATCAAAAACACGCCCCACACCGGATGATTGGGCCTATGTTTACAATTTTGATGAGCCCTATAAGCCGAAAGCTATTAATTTTCCTGCCGGCACGGCGGCAGATTTTGCCAAAGACATTGATGAGTTAATCGAAAATTTCTCTGCCAGCATTCCAGCAATACTCGAAAGTGAGGAATACAAAGCCGGATTAAATATTATCAAAGAAAAATATAGCGAAAAGAAAGAAGACTATATCCGCATTTTGCAAAAAAAGGCAAAAGGCAAGAGCGTATCGCTTCTGCATATGCAGGCAGGTTTGGTTGTTGCTCCGACACGCAATGGCGAGGTTGTCAGTCCCGACACCTTTGACCAACTTCCGGAAGAAGAAAAAAAGGCGCTGATGGATGACTTAAACGCCATGCAGGCCGAGATAGAAAGCGTTGCTCAGGACTTGCCTAATTGGGAAGAAAAACAGCGTCAGGAAATCAGCAACTTAAAAGAAAAATTTTTAAAGCTCGCGGTTAAACAGCCAATAGATGACCTTCGCAAAAAATATAAAACCCAAAAAGCGGCAATAGACTTTTTGCGCAGCATGCAAAACCATATTGTTAGCAATATTGATGACTTTATGCCGGAGCCCGAAAAGACAGAAGACGGTGCTGATGGATTAGCGGCCTTGCTCTCAAAAATGAACAAAAACGAGGAGGATAAGTTCTCCAAGTTTAAGGTAAATGTTGTGGTTAAAAACGAACCCGACAGCGGCGCCCCGATAGTCTTGCTCGACCACCCGACCCAAGGCAATTTGGTCGGTAAAGTTGAAAGAATTCAGCAATACGGCGCTTTGCTGACCGACTTCACTTTGATAAAAGCAGGCGCTTTGCATCGAGCCAATGGCGGATTCTTATTGATGGATGCAAGAAAACTTCTGTTGCAGCCATTCTCTTGGGATTCTCTAAAACGAGCCATGGCTTCTAAAGTAATAAAAATTGAAGCCCCGAGTGATGAAACCTCATTTACAACCATATCTCTTGATCCGGAACCGATTCCTTTGGATGTAAAAGTTATTTTAACCGGTGACGCTGAGTTATATGAGCTTTTGAGCGAAAGAGATCCTGATTTTTGCGACTATTTCAAAGTAGAAGCTGACTTTGGTATTTTGATGGACAGAACCTATGAAAATGAGATTGAATACGCCAAATTAATCGGCTCTCTGTCAAAGAAAAAACACTTGCGCTCATTAAATAAGCAGGCCGTAGCCAGAGTAATTGAATATTCATCTCGCTTGGCTGATGATACCGAAAAATTAACCGCGCATATTGCCTCAATCGGAGACTTATTGCGTGAAGCAGATTATTGGGCTCGCAAGTCAAAGGCCAATCAAATCGGCAAAAACCATATTGAACAAGCCATCGAAGCGCAAATCTATCGCAGCGACCGCATAAAACAGGCCATGCTCGAACAGATTGACAAAGGCACGATTCTTATGGATGTCGAGGGCGAAAGAGTAGGTCAAATAAATGGCTTGGTTGTTTACAATTTCTCTCGCTTTTCCTTTGGAAAACCTGCCAGAATAACGGCACAGGTAAGACTTGGTCGCGGCGAGTTTTTGAACATTGAACGCGAAGTTGAAATGTCTGGCCCAATTCATTCAAAGGGCATGCTAATTTTGCAAGCTTTGCTGTCAAATCGCTTTGCCAAGTACAGGCCACTGTCTTTAAGTGCGTCGATTGTTTTTGAACAGTCTTATGGAGGTGTTGACGGCGATAGTGCTTCTTCAACCGAATATTACTGCATGCTTTCTGCTATAACGGGATTACCGATAAAACAAAGCATAGCCGTAACCGGCTCAATCAATCAGTTTGGCGAGATTCAGCCAATCGGTGGCGTTAATGAAAAGATTGAAGGATTCTTTGATGTCTGCAAACGCGCCGGATTAACCGGAAATCATGGCGTTATAATTCCACGCACTAATATCAGCAATCTGATGTTAAGAGAAGACATCAGAAAAGCGGTTGATGATGGATTATTCCATGTCTATGCAATTGATAGCGTTGATGATGGTATAGAAATTTTAACCGGAAAAACAGCCGGAAAGCCGGACAAAGATGGCAACTACCCTAAGGGCACAGTCAACTATATGGTTCAAAAGAGCCTTGACGAATATTATAAGCGTTACGTCGAGTTTGCCAAAGAAACACATGGTTGCATGGCAGGGTAGGGGCTATGCTAAAAATATTATTTGTCTGCACTGGAAATATCTGCCGTTCACCAACGGCAGAGGGTATTATGCTAGACCTAATCAAAAAGTTAGGGCTGGAGCAAGAGTTATATGTCGAATCTGCTGCAACAACGTCTTATCACGACGGTGATGCGCCGGATTCGCGCTCTCAGGCCTGCGCGCTGGCTCATGGCATAAATATTGCCAATCTTCGTTCTCGGTCGATTCGTGGAGATGACTTTGCTGATTTTGACTTAATTTTGGCGATGGACAAGCGCAATATTGCCGATTTGGAATATCGCCGCCCACAAGGCGACAAGCGTTATAACAAAGCAAAAGTTGAGCTGATACTAACCTATGCGCCCGAATACGGAACTGAGGTTCCTGACCCTTATTATCATGATGGCTTTGACAGGGTTTTTGAAATGATTGAAACCGCCTGCAAAAACTTTATTGAAGAATATAAAAAGCGCAAACCTATTTAGGTAATCCGATTTTTGTAACAACCACCTTTTGATACATTCCACCGTAATAAGTAGTTTTGCGCCAGCTATATCCGACTTTTTTTGTGGCATACATATCAATAGAACGCTCCCAAAGCTTTTCAGCAAAAGGCTGATAGAGACGGTTAAACATTCTAATAAAATAGCGGAAGGGATTCCACCTAGAAGGATTGTGATAATCGATAAAAATAACCTTCCCGCCGGTTTTAATAAGATTCAAAGCGTTGTCAACAACTCTGATTTTTGATAAAGGCGGCAGCTCGTGCAAAAGGTTATAACAAATAACACGGTCAAATTTTTCTTCGGATTTAAAACGCGTTGCGTCTGCTTTTATAAATGAAAGCTGAGGAAACAGATACTGATATTTTTGATCACAGCGTTTAATCTGTTTTGGGTTATTATCAACAATAACATATTTTCCGAAGGAAGAAATTTTATAAGCAGTCTTTTCAATTTGCGGTCCGAAGGTTGCCCCAAATTGCAAGACATTCGCAGTCATCGGAATATCATCATTAAGTGCATCCGCAAGCCTAAAACAAGCCCCCAAAGTAAAAACAGAAAGAAAGACTGTATTATCAAACAAAGCCGATAATTTTTCGGAATTATAAAGCCTTTCCTGCGGAAGCCGAATATCCAAAGGCAACTTTGGCGAAATCGACTTAACGTTATTAACTTTGGTATTGTTGTTTTGCGGCATGTGCAGAATCCATATAAAGAACAAGCGATGAAAGGCCTTCCTTGCACAAAGATATACTTTCATATACCTCTTTGTCAATCTTAGCCAAATCACGGTTAACAATATTATGTTCTATTTTTGCACATAAAAGGGCAAAACTGTCAAGCCCAAAGACCTCAGCCGCAGGTCTAATTTGGTGATAAACTTCGCGTAAAGAAATATAATCACGACTTTTCAAAGCAGATTGAGAACGAACAAAAAAACTTTCAACCTCATCGGCAAATACAAACCACAGCTTAAAAAGCTCGTCCTTTCCGAGCAATTTTTCATAGTTCATCAGGGAAGATTGATTAAAGACTTCAGTCATCAGATATATTCCAGTCACCGGCAATCGCCTGCCAACAAGAAAGCGCCGCCGCAACGGCAGTTTCCGCGCGCAGGATTCGTTTTCCTAGAGAAACGGAATGCGCAAATTCAAGCCCTCTGAGCAAGGCAATTTCTTCAGCAGAAAAGCCGCCTTCAGGGCCAACTAAAATCGCGGCACTGGAAATATTTTTTTGCTTTGCAAATAAGAAAGCCTCAAAAACAGAGCTTGTTCCGCCGGTCTCATCCATAAAATAAAGCGGACGTTGTTTATCCCAGTTTGCAATAATTTTTGCAAGAGGAATAGCCTCTTCGATAAGCGGCACATCAAGCCGACGAGATTGCTCTGCCGCTTCAATAGCCTGCGCCTTAAAGCGCTCGATTCTGGTTTTGTCAGTAATGGTAAATTTTGTAATGACGGGAATAATTTTAGCACAGCCGAGTTCGGTTGCCTTTTGAATAACAAAGTCGGTTTGGTCTTTTTTTAGAGGAGCAAAGAGCAACCAAATATCAGGAGAAGTCATAGGTGTTCTTGTTTGATTTCCCAAACAGATGGTTAAGCTTTTTTTATTAACATCAACTATTTTAGCCAAGAATTCTCCATCTTCGGCATTAAAAACCAAAAATTCATCTCCGTTTTTTAACTTCATAACATGGAACAGATAATGGCTCTGCGCTTCATCAAGCGGAAAAACCACCTGCATAGCAAGACGGTTCTGTAAAAACAATCGAATATTAGATTTAAGGGCCATATTAAATAACTTTCACGTTCAAAATCCGAGACAATAAAGCTCTGTTTTCTTTCATCAAATCAAAAGTAAGCTTGACATCACCGGTCTTTATGGTCTGATAGAGCAAAATCACAACATCGTTTCTTTTTTCTTTTTTTATAAAGACAAGATTAGCAAAATTTTTTTCAAATGTCCAAGAAGTATTATTCGGTTCGACAAGACGCACGGCAATAAATTTTCCTTCATGCTGTGTTATTGAAGTATTTGTCTCTTCAATATCAACAAGAATAACCTCAGGAAAAGCTGCAAAAAACTTTTGTGATAAAGATTTTTTATAATCTACAGAAATATCACTGCCTGATTTTGTGGCCGGTTTAACATTTTCAGGAGCAAAGATGGTTCGATTAAGAGCTTCATCTCTTTCTTCGATAATAAATTTTGCATTGGCAGTAAGAGGACCAATAATAAGTAATAAAGAAAAAGTCAGAAAAGTAACAAAAAATCTCATGAAAATCCCTAATGTGTTCTGTCTATTTTTGTGTTTTATGAAGGTATGATAGCACAAAATTAAAGAAAATAAAGTAAAACTTTTGTTACAAAATGTGACAAAAAATATTTCCAACGGTATTATATAACTCTTACGTTAAGAATTCTTGAAAATAAAGCGCTTTGTCCGTTCATCAAGTCAAAATTAAGGGTAGCTACACCGGAACCGATTGCGTGATAAAGCAAAATCAGTACACCGTTTCTTTTTTCTTTTTTTATAAATTTCAAATTAGAAGAAATATTTTCAAAGTTCCACAAAGTATCACCATGTTCCGTAACTCGAACGGCAAGATATTGTCCTTTATAAAGGCGAGTAGAGTTTTTTGCATGATCCAAGTCAACTAGAACAATTGCATTCTGTTGAGTTTTGAAATACTTGCTGGCAACAGCTTTACCAAAATCTTTTGTGGTTTTGTTTTGTTTATTTGAAGTCATATGAGGAGAAGGCTCAAAGTCTTGAGTAACAAACATATTTCTTTGCATTGCGGATCCAGCGGACTCAACGACAATGCCGGCACGAGCGTTAACAGAAGTCATCAAGGCAAAAGATAAAATTGCCGAAAATAAAACTAAAGACCTCATAATAACCTCCTTTCGCCTTCATTATACTTTGGTATAAATTCAGCAATGAGCTTTCTTATTTATTAAATTTATGATAGCATACAAACACTGAAAATAAAAGTTAAAGATTTGTAACAAATTTAAGGACAAACGACGTGATAATAACAATAGACGGACCTGCTTCCGCAGGAAAAGGAACTCTGGCCGGAAAAATAGCACAAGAATATAAACTGGCATATTTTGACACAGGTATGGTTTATCGCGCCGTCGGGATAGAAACTTTACTGGCTAATGTTTCTGCAGATAATGCTGATATGGCAGAAAAATTTGCCAAAGGACTGACTTTTCAAAGAATGATGGAATTGTCTAAAAACCCATCTTTTCGCGGTCCCGAGGGTGGAAAAAGAGCCTCACTCGTTTCGGCGATTCCCTCTGTTCGTGCTGCACTGCTAAAAATGCAGCAAGATTTTTGCAAAAATCCGACTTTTGCAGATGGAAACAAAGCACAAGGTGTTGTCTATGATGGCCGCGACACCGGCACGGTTGTTTGTCCTCAAGCAGATGTAAAGCTTTTTGTAACAGCTTCGGCCGAGGCCAGAGCCCAACGTCGTTATAAAGAATATTGCGAAAAAGGGCTTAATACAAGCTATGAAGAGGTCTTAAACGACATTAATCAGCGAGATAAGCGCGATTCGGAAAGAAGTGCCTCGCCGCTAAAGCCGGCCGCCGATGCCATAATTTTGGATACAACCCATCTCAGTATTGAAGATGTTTTTGAAAAAGCGAAAGAAATTATCGATTCACATCAAAAAAATCTTGCAATTTAATAAAATCACTATATAAGAATAAAGAGCAAAATCCTTAAGGTGCGTTAAGGGTTGCTCTTTGTTATATATAAAACGCACAAGTCCGCTCCATTTTAGGAGGTCTGGCAGGTTAAGAAAATAAAATTATATGATAAATACAGAAATTAAAATTCCCGAAATGACCGAAGATTTTGAAGCGCTGATGAACGAACAGTTCGGCGACAAAGGGATTACCGGTTCCGTTGTAAAGGGAACAATCATCCGCGTAACACCTGACTTTGCAACTGTTGATGTTGGCTTAAAGTCAGAAGGACGCATTCCTCTCCGTGAATTTGGTCAAAATGCGGAATTAAAAGTTGGCGATGTCGTAGAAGTTTATGTTGACCGCTATGAAGACAAAGACGGCAACATTGTTCTTTCAAGAGAAAAAGCTCGCCGCGAAGAAGCATGGCAAGATTTGGAAAAATCTATGAACGCTAATGAAAGAGTAAACGGTGTAATCTTTGGTCGTGTTAAAGGCGGCTTCACTGTTGACTTGAATGGCGCCATTGCTTTCTTGCCGGGTTCTCAAATTGACATCCGCCCGATTCGCGATATCACTCCGTTAATGGGAATTTCTCAACCTTTCCAAATCTTGAAGATGGACAAGGTAAGAGGCAACATCGTTGTTTCTCGCCGTGTTGTTCTTGAAGAAACCAGAGCTGAAGCTCGCGCTGAATTGATCAGTGACTTGAAGGAAGGTTCAGAACTCGAAGGTGTTGTTAAAAACATCACCGATTACGGTGCATTCATTGACTTGGGTGGCGTTGACGGCTTATTGCACGTTACCGACATCTCTTGGAAGAGAATCAATCATCCGGCAGAAGTTTTGTCTGTTGGTCAGACCGTAAAAGTAAAGGTTATCAAATTCAACGAAGACAACCAACGCATTTCTTTGGGCATGAAGCAGCTTGAAGAAGATCCGTGGCAGCATGTTGCTGACAAATACAAAGTTGGTGAAATCTACAAAGGAAAAGTCACCAACATCACCGATTACGGTGCATTTGTTGAGCTTGAAGATGGTATCGAAGGCCTCGTTCATGTTTCTGAAATGAGCTGGACCCGTAAGAATGTTCATCCGGGTAAAATTGTTTCAACCTCTCAAGAAGTTGAAGTTAAAGTTCTCGAAGTTGATTCTGACAAGAGAAGAATCAGCTTGGGCATCAAACAATGCACCCCGAACCCATGGGCCGCTTATGTTGAAGAGCATCCAGTTGGATCAATCATTGAAGGCAAGATTAAAAACATTACCGAATTTGGTTTGTTCGTTGGCTTGTCTGATGAAATCGACGGTATGATTCACTTGTCAGATATCTCTTGGGATAAATCTGGTGAAGAGGCTGTTAAAGACTACACCAAGGGTCAAGACATCCAAGCTAAAATCATTGATGTTGATGTTGAAAAAGAGAGAATTTCTCTCGGTATTAAACAGTTGACCGAAGACGCTGTTTCTGGTGCACTGGAAGGCATCAAAAAAGGCGACATCGTTAAAGCAACTGTTGTCAGTACCGATGAAAAAGGTGTCAATGTTGAAGTAAACGGCATTTCTGCTACCATCAAAAAAGCAGACTTGTCAAAAGACAAAGCTGAACAAAATCCGGAAAACTACAAAGCCGGTGATGTTGTAGAAGCTAAGATTACATCTGTTGACAAGAAAAACAACAAGATTGGCATTTCAATCAAAGCTCTCGAAATTGATGAAGAAAAGAAGGTTTTGGAAGAATATTCTAACACCTCTTCCGGCTCAACTTTGGGAGATGCTTTGGGTGAAGCTCTGAAGAAAAATGCTTAAGTCATAAGTGTTTTTAGGAAAGCTCCGAAGAGATTCGGAGCTTTTTTGTTAAGCAGAAAGATAAAATTTCTTGCAATTTAGCAAAATAAATTATAATCAAGAAAAAGGCAGCCGGCGTAGCTCATCAGGATAGAGCAACAGTTTCCTAAACTGTTGCTCGTTATTTTTTAATATTTCAGCTTGCCTTTTCATCTTATTGTAATATACTGTTTTACATAGAAATTTAATAATACTTCTTCATCGCTTGCTTTACTTGATTTTCTCAAAATAGATAAAAAAGTAGGCACTGTGTAGGCACGGAATAGACACATGGATAAGAAATTCAAATTCACAAATGCAAATATTAAAAACTTACCAGCTCCGACAAAAAGGACTTTTGTTTATGATACAATAGAGGTTGGTTTGTCGCTTCAAATAACCCCAAACGGAGCGAAGAGCTTTTACTACCGAGGAGTTGTTTTAGGAAAACAGATACGCGTTAAGCTCGGAGAGCCTTCCTATATGAGTGTTGACGATGCCCGACAAGCCGCTCGTAAGGCCAAAATCAATATGAAAGAAGGTATCAACCCTATTGAGGAACGAAAAAAGATAACGGGCGAATCCTCTCTTGAACAATTATATACTCGTTTTATGGATGAAAAAGAACAACATATCCGTCCGATAACAATGGAATATTATAAGGATTTGTGGAAACGTTATCTATCTACACTTGCCAATAAGAAAATATCCCAAATAACACCTGACGAACTTAAGATACTTCATAAAAGATTGACATTGAACAATGGTAAGCGTTGTGCAAATCAAACAATCGTTCTTCTGCGAACCATTTATAACCATTTCATCAAACAAAACATATATCAGGGATTTAATCCGGGCAATGCCGTGCAGCTTAACAAGCAAATCGCAAGAACAAGGCATCTAAGCGGAAATGAATTAGAATCGTTTAGAGATGCTATCAATGAAACTGAGGATTCTATACCAAAATTTGCAATTATGATGCTTTGGTTTACAGGAGCAAGAAGACGTAATGTCTTTTCAATGAAATGGGAAGACATTAAACTTGAAGAAAAGCTTTGGACGATTCCCGAAACAAAAACCCAAAATGACGCTAATGTTGTTTTAGTAAATGCAGCAATAGATATTCTCAATCAATTAAAAGATATGAGATACAATGAATATGTGTTTTTCTCGACAACATCCAAAAGTGGACATATTGGCGGAGTTCGAAAGACGTGGGAAGGAATCTTAAAGAGAGCAAAAATAACCAATTTTCACCTGCATGATTTAAGACATACCTTTGCGACATCATTATTAGCCAATGGGGCTGATGCTTTTATGGTCAAAAAAGCCCTCACCCACAAATCATTACAGAGCACGCAAATCTATGTAAATCTGGAAGTTGATGATTTACGAGAAAAACTAAATGAAACCGTTAATAAAATGATTGGAAAGAAAGATGAGTAAGCCCTATAACCCAACAAAACATTTGAAACTAAACAAATTTAAGCAAGAAGGTTATGCTTACTTTGAAAACATAGATTTTTCTGCTTCTGATAATAAAGATATATTAGCGACAATGCTTTTAGATTTTCCAAGGATTGTTTTTCAAAAATGTATTTTCAAATCTCTTATAGCAACCAAACAGATTTTTAACGCTACCATATCTTTTGATGAATGTAAGTTTACGGCTGAAGTTGACTTTAGCGAATCCATATTTAATAAAGTTGTATCTTTTAAGAACTCTTCCTTCCATGGCAAAACTTTGTTTATAAACACTGTATTTAAAAGCACTTTGGAGTTCTTTAATAATGTAATCAAGCCTAATATAAAAGGCGAAGTCAGCTTCAAAGTAGATAAAGCCATTAAGGAAAGTGATGTTTTCAGCGGTCTTCAATTCAACAATGTTAAGTTTGGAACTGAGACATCTTTCTTTGGTAGGGACTTTGGTCTTGTTGGCTTTCTTAAAAATACAGAGTTTGGGGATTTGTTTTGGATGACAAAATCTTCATTCGGAGAGAAGTTTGAAATGACAAACCTTAACTTCACAGGAGCAAAAAGAACCGAGTTTCTAAAATGCTTGGAAATATTCAAGAATTCGCTCAAACGCTCTTCTTTTGACTTATATGCTGATGAAGTAAACAAATACGAAGAGCTTATGAGAAGTAAGGTTTCACAACCCGTCATAAATATTCATAATATGCCGATTCCTGAAATACCTGTCAAAGAAGGTGATTATAATCTATATACGACTGAAGAAGCTGCCACGATTCTCCATGTAAAACAAAATACTTTGGAAAGATGGCGTTGTGAAAGGAAAGGCCCCAAAGCAACCAAAATAGGCCGTAAAGTTTTTTATAAGAAATGTGATTTAGATGAATATATAAACAAATATAAATAAATGGCGTCAGCGGCGGGACTTGAACCCACTACCCCTGGTTTAGGAAACCAGTGCTCTATCCGGATGAGCTACGCTGACTACCTAGCCTTTGATTATAATTAAAAAAAATAAAAAGCAAGTTAAAATTATATATTTTTAAGCCATCTTTTGCTCTTTGTTTTAATTGGCCAAATATTAAACTGCTGCATGTTCCATATATAGGAATAAGAAAAAACACTCGTTATTATCTCCATCTGGGGATTACATAACAAATAGGATAAAGAAAGTAATTATAATTAAACAGATATTCTTATTGAAAAATCAACCTTTTTACTTTAGGCTCCAAGTATTACAGCTAAAATAGATTGGGAATAAAAATGTCTGAAAAGGAAGCTCTTGCGAGAATTAAAATCAATAAGTTGTTAGAAGAAGCAGGCTGGCGTTTTTTTGATACCGAAAAAGGCAAAAAGAACATAAGTCTTGAGCATACAACACATATTGAAGATAAAGATAATCCAAAGTTTATTGATTACTTGTTGCTAGATGATAATGGCTATCCTATTTGTGCATTAGAAGCCAAAAAAGACAGTATAGACCCATTATTTGCCAAAGACCAAGCAAGAGCATATGCAGAATCGCAAAATATTCGTTTTGTTATCTTATCAAACGGAGATATTCATTATTTATGGGATATAAAATCAGGAAATCCGCAGCTGATTACCTCAATGCCTTCACCGGAATCTTTATTATCCAGAAAATCATTTATTCCTAATCCCAAAGCTTTAGCAACAACAAAGATTATTCCGGAATATGTAGCTTTAACTCAAAACCCCAATTTATTAAATGAACCTTTGTATTTAGATGAAAAGACCAGAGGCAAATATTGTTGGGATAACGGATACCGTGTTTTAAGACCTTACCAAATGAAGGCGGTTGAAGAAGTTCAAAAAGCCGTAGGTCAAGGAAAAAACAGGTTTTTGCTGGAAATGGCAACCGGTTTGGGCAAAACATTAACAGCCGGAGCTTTAATCCAACTATTTTTGAAAACCGAAAATGCCAAAAGAGTGTTGTTTTTGGTTGATAGAATAGAGCTTGAAAATCAAGCATATAAAAACTTTTGCTCTTTACATCTGTCATTTATAAAAAAGCTCGTAATGATTGGTATAAAGCAAATGTTGTTATTACAACCATTCAAAGCATTGACGGCAAATATAATCAGTTGTTTTCACCAACGGATTTTGATTTGCTGATATCTGACGAGGCTCACAGATGTATCGGAGGCAATAGCCGAGCCGTATTTGAATATTTTGTCGGTTATAAATTAGGCTTAACGGCCACCCCGAAAGATTATCTGAAAAATATTGATACGAAAAAGCTAAATGAGCAAGACCCCAAAGCCTTAGAACGCAGAATATTGCTTGATACATATAAGACCTTTGGTTGCGAGAGCGGAGACCCAACATTTAGATACTCTCTGTTGGATGGTGTAAAAGCCGGATTCTTGGTTAATCCGATTGTTATAGATGCCAGAACCGAAATCACCACACAGCTTTTATCCGATAAAGGTTATATTATTAACACCACCAATGAATATGGTGATGAAGTTGAAGATTCTGTTTATCAGAAAGATTTTGAAAAGAAATTCTTTTCAGAAGAAACCAACTGGACATTTTGCAAAACCTTTATGGAAAATGCCTTAAAAGACCCAATATCGGGAGAAATTGGTAAAACAATTATCTTTGGTGTCAGTCAGAAACATTGTGCGAAACTCACACAAATCTTAAATCAAATTGCAAATAAGATGTATCCGGGAAAATATAATTCTGATTTTGCCGCACAAATAACCTCATCTGTATTTGAGGCTCAGCAATCTACCATCAATTTTGCCAATAATAACTTGAATGGCAAAAGCCGATTTTTAGAAGGTTATGATACCAGCAAAACCAGAGTTTGCGTAACGGTTGGCATGATGACCACTGGTTATGATTGCTCTGATTTGTTAAATATCTGTTTGATGAGGCCGATATTCTCTCCGACCGATTTTGTGCAAATTAAAGGACGCGGCACCAGAAAGCATACATTCAAATACACCGATGCCGATAAACAAACAACAACCGTTGAAAAGCAAAACTTCAAAATGTTTGATTTCTTTGGCAACTGTGAATATTTTGAAGAAAAATTTAATTATGATGAAGAGTTAAAACTGCCGAAAATAACGGAAAAGAATTCCGGTGAAGGCGTTCCGAGACCACCGATAAGTGAAATCGTTTTGGGAGATATAGACCCTCTTAAAACGGTTAATACCACGCATATTGGTGAAGAAGGTATGCGTATTGACCGAGAGTTTTTCCAAAAAGCCAAAGAAACACTGCAAAACGACCAAGAAATTGCCGATGCTGTTGATAATGAGCAATGGGAAAGAGCCATCAACATCATCAAACAAAAGTATGAAAATCAGCCTCAACTCTATATGAACCTAGAGAAGATTAAGAAAACTCAAAAGCTTGATAGAAACATCACTTGGCGAGAAGTTTTGGAATATGTCTTTAACATCTTGCCCAAGTTTAAATCAAAAGATGAGCTTTTGGAAGATGAGTGCGATAAATTCATTTCCATATATAAGCCGAATGCCGAGCAAGTTCCTTATATCAAGAACTTTATCAAGGCATATATAACAGATGCCGCCTTCCGAGAGATTATAGATAACAACTGTATAATCAGACTTAATACGGATTATGTCGGGTTTTCCGTGCTTGACTATAGAAAAATCAAAGGATATGAAAATATATTGCCGATTTATATTAAAGAAAATGTCAATATGAACTTGTTTATGTAAAGGATTATTAAGATGTTAGATAAAGATACCAAAACAACCATTCAAAATGCTCGTGATGTTTTGGTTGGAAAAGTTCCAAACCCTGTATCGCAAATAGATTTAATTACCACGGCGATGATATACAAGTTCATGGATGACATGGATTTGGAAAATATAGAATTCGGCGGCAAAAGAGTATTTTTTACAGATGATTTAGAGCCTTATGCTTGGAGCAAGCTCATGAATCCCAAGCTTGGCCATTATGAACGCATTTCTTTATATGCCGAAGCATTGGATAAATTGCAAGTTGCTAAACAAATTCCTGATTTGTTCCGCAGAATCTTTAAAGGGGCTTTTTTGCCGTTTAGAGACGGAGCAACGCTGACTTTGTTCTTAAACGAGATAAATCAACTCAAATATGATAATTCTGAAAATCTGGGCGATGCTTTTGAATTTTTGTTATCTGTTATGGGTTCGCAAGGAGATGCCGGACAATTCCGCACACCTCGCCATATTATAGATTTTATTGTAGATGTGGTTAATCCGCTTAAAACGGATAGTATTTTAGACCCAGCCTGCGGCACAGCCGGATTTTTAATTTCTGCTTACAAGCATATAATCAACCAAGCCAAACAAAAAGGCAAACTCTTAACACCGGCAGAAATGAAAACTCTAACCAATAATATTAACGGTTATGATATTTCACCGGATATGGTTAAGCTTGCCTCGGTTAATTTGTTTTTACATCAGTTCAAACAACCGCATATTTATGAATATGACACCTTATCATCAGACGTCCGTTGGGATGAGAAGTTTGATGTCATCTTGGCTAATCCGCCCTTTATGACACCAAAAGGCGGAATTATGCCGCACAGTCGTTTCGGCGTGAAATCTAACCGTTCAGAAGTTTTGTTTGTTGATTATTTTATGGAACATCTAAACATCAACGGCAAAGCCGGTTTTGTTGTGCCGGAAGGCATTATCTTCCAATCAGCAAACGCTTATAAGGCGTTGCGTAAAATGATGGTGGAAGAAAATTATCTTTATGCAGTGGTGAGCCTTCCAAGCGGGGTGTTTAACCCTTATTCCGGTGTCAAAACCTCTATTTTGTTCTTTGATAAGGCGTTGGCAAAGAAAACCGATAACATTTTATTTGTAAAAGTTGATAATGATGGCTTTGATTTAGGTGCTCAAAGACGCCCAATCAAAGAAAACGATATTCCTAACGCTCTTGAAGCCCTAAAAGCTTATCGAAACAGTATTGAACAAAATACAGAGTTTGATACAGACAAATATGGTAAATGTCTGTTGGTCTCAAAAGACAAAATCAGAGAAAACGGCGAATATAATCTAACCGCCTCTCGCTATGAAGAAACCAAAGATTACACTAACAGCCAATATGAAATGGTAAAGTTAGGGGATGTATGCAATCTACAAAGAGGCTTTGCGTTTAAAAGCGAAGATTATGTAGATGAGGGAATTTTTAATTTTAGAGTTACAAATATAGGAGATAACGGTTCTCCCGATAAAAAAGATGCAAAATATTTACCTAAAGACTTTTATCAAAAATATTCTGAATACAGGTTAAATGATGGGGATTTTGTTATTGTAATGGTTGGAGCAACAACTGGAAAAATAGGCTATATAACAAAGGATATTTTACCTGCATTACTTAATCAAAATATGTGGAAATTTGTTCCAGATAACACAAAATTACATAGAAAATATTTATACTACATCATGAAAGAAAATGCTCTTCTTCAAAAACAAGGAGGAGCAAGGGATTATTTAAAACAATCTGATTTCATACAGCAAAAAATTCCGCTTCCGCCGCTTGAGGTTCAAGAAGAAATTGTTAAAGAATTAGACCAATACCAAGCCATTATAGACGGAGCTCAAAAGGTTGTAGATAATTGGAAACCCACCTTTACCATCAACCCAAACTGGGAAAAAGTTAAGATTGGTGATGTTTGCCAACTAATAAATGGGATTGCTTTTAAACCGGAAGAGTGGGAAACAAAGGATAAAGGAGGATTACCTATAATTAGAATACAAAATCTTAATAATCCTGAAGCAGAATATAACTATTCAAGTAAAAATGTAAAATCTGATGTCATTATAGAAAATGGACAGTTGTTATTTTCTTGGTCAGGGTCAAGAGGAACATCCTTTGGACCTCATATATGGAAAGGAAAAAAAGCAATATTAAATCAACATATATTTAAGGTGATATATGATATAAAAAAATATGAAAAATACTTTTTGTATATGGCTCTGAAAAAAATTGTTTCACAAGTTGAAAATACATTACATGGGGGAGTTGGCCTAGTTCATATAACCAAAGGGGATTTGGAAAATATAAACCTACCACTTCCATCTCTTGAAGAACAAAAGGCTATAGTTGCTCAGATTGAACAAGAAGAACAATATGTTGATGCTTGTAAAAAACTAATAGAAATCAATCAACCAAAAATCACCAACAAAATCAACTCTATCTGGAATAGCAACATAGAGGATATAAAGGATGAATGAGATAAGACGACCGATGATAGAACTCAAATATTCAGAAAGTGTATCCGCAAAAGATTTGGGGACATATTTTAACTGTTTAAATAATGAGTTTAAGACATTTATAAAGGACAATAACTATCAAGATATTTTTAGCGACCAACTCGCAATTAAAGAAATAAAACCTGGTTCAATAGAGATTTTTCCGGTTTTAGAGTATGTTGGGGCAGTTCTACCTTTAATTGACCAAGCAAATGTTATAATAGACTTTTTTAATTCTATATCCGCTGGATTAAGGCTTTTGGAGCAATCTCCGGATAAAGTAGATTATTCTCAAAAAAAATTATCAAATTATAAAGGGCTTAATGGTTTGTCAGTAGCCGGAGATAATAATGTTATCAATTATACCATCATAAACAATTATGGAACACCAGATGAACAAAGAAAGACATTAGCGAGCTTTGATAACACTAAATCTCAAAAAATTGAGAAGCATATAAATGAGAAGTTATTAGAAGGTAAAAAAGTTGACAATACCATTGCTCAAACGGTTGTTTTTTATTGGGATACAGCACGATTTAATAAATCAAAACCATTTAATTATAAAGGGATATGCAGAAAAATATCACCAAATCCATATAATGTCATTTTTGATGATGAAAAGGTTAAAAATTATATGACAAGAGAGAGTCATTTAGATAAGCCGTGGCAGGATTTGTGCTATGTTGTAGATATTGAACTTACGGAAGGAAAATCAAAACCTGTTTATAAAATTACCAAAGTTTATGAAGACCAAACATTCTTTCAAGAAACTGAAGATAATGAGAACTAATTTTATAGAAATTCCTGAGTTATCAGAAAAACTAACTGAACTGTTTAATAGACCATATCATTTTTATAAAAATATAGTTTATTTCTGTGAAGAAATAACCATCGATAGATATAAAAATGTGCAATTTATTGTTAATACCGATGACCACTCACCACTTCATTTTCATATAGAAACAACTAATCCTGATGGAGCATATAAAGTCTTTCTAGATGAAAAGTATTCTATTGTAAGATTTGATATAATATATGGAAAACGTTTGCCAAAAAGAATCATAAAAACCATAAACTGTTGGTATGAAGAACAAAATGGGAAAAGAAAAGTTTTGGAAGAATTACATAGAGTAGGAATGATATGAATATCAGGGAATATTACTGTGATAATGAAACCATCAATGAGTTTCTTGAATTTCTTCCTATAACGACAGAAGAAGATTATCCTTGGATGCAAAAATATATCAGCGATTTGATGCTCCACATTGAAAAAGCGGAATATGAATTGGCTGTTATTTCATCTCATATGATTTATATGTTTATTATCTACTCTTTTATTTTGAAGAAAAAAACATTTGAGTTGAGAGAAATACAGTCTGATTTTGCACAAGATAAGGAGCATTGTCCCAAGAGTAATACAGAAATTAGTCCTTATATATATGTAAATAAATCAGATAAAAATGTATTTGAAAGTCTAAAACAAACCAAGAAAATGAAAAGCCTTCATCATCAAATTGTTAAAATCAGAGACAACATAGCTCATTGTTCTGGTATAGAATATCAAGAAAATGATTTTATAGAATATATAGAAAGCTGCATAAAATGTTTTAAAGAACTAATTTCTACTATTTTTAATGAATTAAAGGATACAGAAAAATTTACCCAAGCATTAGAAGAATCCTCTCTTGAAGATGTGGTAAGTGACTTTTTATTATCGCCAAAAGAACTTTATATAATATGTGAAGAAAATATTAGAGAAGCTATTGAATCTTATCTGAGCGAAATTACGACATGGGATGATTGTTTGAATGATACAATCCCATCTAACTATGGTATAAACAATTATGAATTTTATGTTGATGACGTATTGTTAGAATTGGATTATGTCGAAGACCAAAGCATACAAGGGCATTTTTCATCAGATGTTGATTTCAATATAGATTTTCAAATGGCATCTTCAAACCCAGACGATGGATACAATGAAGCTTATTGCAAAAAACATTTTATTGAAGGCGACTTTGAATATAGCCTAATTGATAATCATTGTGATATACAAATAAACAATATGCCAACCATAGACTTTTATGCAGAAGATTTACCGGATCCCCATTAAATATAGGTCTGTTCATTATTGTGCCCTTTCTTAATTATATTCACTTTCCAAAGCAAAATTTAAAACGACATGGAGCAGAGTCGCTGCGTATCTAGTTGCGTAAAACAAAACAACATGTTGATAACATTTTCTTATTTTGTTGCCAATTTTGAGGCGAATTCGTATCGTAATACGACAAAACAACAGGTTTTATTTAAAACAGCTTGACTCATATTTTTTTAAATCGTAGCATCATCGTAGAGTTTTTAATAAACAAAGGAAGCAACAATGGCTTTTGAGAGATTCGAAAATATTGGTGGAATATACGTAACTAAAGCGAGCATATCCAACCGCGGCATAATCAGTTTAAGTCAAGGAGCGTGCAACTCTTTCAACTTAACTCCTGAAAATGCGAAGTTTGTTCAACTTTACTACGACAAAGAAAGTTGCCTTATAGGTTTAAAATTTGTCGCAGAACAGAGCGGAGCCGTGGCAAATGTAAGGTTTAGAAATACTTCCTTAGATTTTTCAGCGAAGTCTCTTTTGGATTATTACAAAATAATGCCAGAAAAAACAAGCTCTTATGAAATATCTAAGTTGGATGATGAAATGATTGTTATCAATATGAAGAGTGCAAAGGTAAGACAAACTAAAGATTCAAACTCTTCACAATAAGATTCCTGAAAAGGAATGGAGTCGGAAAGGGAAATGCCCCGCCTTCCGACTCCGATTTCTACAAACAACAAGTGTTGATTTGTAAAGCGTTCAATACAAGTTATACACAAATTGTTTGTAAAAATCAAGAATAAAGTGGGCTGTAATTAAAAATGGAGAAACACCATGGCTCAAATGCGGCCTGCTCCTAAGGGATACAAGTGGATTTTCTGCAAGTCTTATCGCCATAAATGCGGTAAGGTCTTATTGGCAGAAAACTACGGCAAAGAAGCTTTTTGCTTCTTAGTTCCCTGTAAATAAGGAGCTTTCAGGTAAGGAGCGAAAGCTCCTTACCCTGCTTGATAGCCATAATATCTCCATAATTTTGGAAGTATTTAACATGACAAAACAAATTCATACAATGTATAACAAAGAAACAAAAACTTGGTATAACAAACAAGATAATGCAAACAGAGCATCTAATGCTGGATTTTCAACCCAAAAAGAAGCTATTGATGCAGCAAGAACAATTGCCATAAATCAAGGATTGGAACACTCTATTCACCGTGCTGATAATAATCAGATACGGGACAAAAATAGTTATGGTAACGATGACTTTCCTCCTCGAGGATAAATCTTAGACTCAAAGGCCACTCATTGCAGTGGCCTTTGTTGTGATTCTAGTTTCAACTGTGTGAGTTCGGCAAGAAGTCTGTCGGCTCGTGCTTTTTCAAATTCGTATTGTTTTTTATAATATTCGGCGTCTCGTTTAAAGTTTAGGGCTTCTTGCAGAATAATACGTTTATCAACGTTGCTTAAATCAACGCAAGCGATGGTTAAGTATGGTTTGTCGGATAGTTCTAACATTCTGCGGCCGTGGGTATCCATTGAT
>CASFMW010000002.1 GCA_949295935.1 uncultured Pseudomonadota bacterium
AGAAAGAAGATGAAGACATTACTCTATACAACAACAGCATTTGTTCTTTGTGGCGGCATTGTGCAAGCAAATGCAGCCTGTATTGCCACCCCGAGCTGTACGGCAATGGGCTATACCAGCTCATCAAGTTGCACAAACGGCATAAAATGTCCGTTTGGCAATTATTGGAATTGTGATTTGGCAAATAAAATAGCAGAGTTGGAAAAGAAGATAGAGCAACAAGAACAAGATAATGCATTAAAATCCTGTGCAATTGGAAATATATTTTATTCGGATAAAACTTGCTCTGTTTCTATGCAAACAGGCAAAACGCCAATCGGCGTTGTGGTATATACCGGTGGCCAAGGCCATGGACAAGTAATGGCCTTAAAGTCGATAGGAAGTTACTATTGGTCAACGGAGAATGTAGATATTCCAACATTAACAAGCTTTAGCAGTGATCAAAGTGCAAGTTATGACTTAAATAGCTGTCTTAATACAGAGAAAATAATCGCAGCGGGCAATAAGAGTACATATCCGGCAGCCTGGGCGGCACATGAGTATAAAACAGAAGGAACAAACGCGGGAGATTGGTGTTTACCGGCAGCAGGAATATTTACCTCATATTATAACAATAGACAGCTAGTAAATATAGGCATGACGAATGCGGGTGGGACACAATTCACAACCGGCACCTACGCTTGGTCGTCGTCCGAGTACAATAGCTACTACGCGTGGATCTCAGACTTTAGCTACAGTTACGGTTTGGGCTACGTCCGCAATAAGGATAGCAGCAACGAGGTCCGCCCCGTCCTCGAGTTTTAATTAAACACAGCACGAGCTTTTCAAAAAGCTCGGAGAATGAGTCGAGTAGTAGGCGTCAAGGGCAAAAGTACCGGAGCGTACACAAACAGTACGTGAGGAAACTTTTGCCCCGCAGACAACGCACTAATCAACCGCAGAGCGAGCTTAAAACTGGGGATAGTAGTACAGATAGAGGCATTTCTAGCTGCGAGAAAAATTTTAGTGTGCCGAACACCCAAAAGCTCGGAGAACACGGCAAATAATAAGATTTTAGGGCGACGACACCGCAGCGTACAGAGTAGTACGTGAGGATGGCGGAGACCCGCTAAATCTGTATTAGTTGCCCGTTATACGAGCTTTTTTGCGGAACGCTATCTTCAACACTTCAGATACTTCCTCCACCGGAATAATTTTCATCCCCTCTGTAACGATTGAAGGAATTTCAGCTAAGTCCTTCTCGTTGTCTTTCGGAATGATAACGGTTTTAATTCCGGCACGCAGAGCAGAAAGAAGCTTTTCTTTGAGCCCACCAATTGGCAGAACACGTCCTTGCAAGGTGATTTCACCCGTCATTGCCACATCTTTACGCACAGGAGTTTTGGTAAAGACCGAAACCAAAGTCGTATACATTGCAATTCCGGCAGAAGGACCATCTTTCGGCGTTGCACCTTCCGGCACATGAACATGAACATCAGTCTTTTCAAAAACCTCAGGATCAATACCCAAATCTTTTGAATGAGCCCGCACAACAGAAAACGCCGTTTCGATAGATTCTTTCATCACATCGCCAAGCTTACCGGTCTGAATAACTTTTCCTTTACCGGGCATATCCACCGCTTCGATAAAGAGAATATCGCCACCGACTTCCGTCCAAGCCAAACCGGTTGTAACACCGATATGATCTTTTTCCTCAGCCTCCCCATAACGGAAACGTATCACACCAAGATAATCCGACAGATTTTTCGGTGTTACTTCAAGTGCTTTTTTCTTAGCAGACTTCTTCTTTTCCTGAGTCAAAATAATGTCTTTAACCGCCTTGCGCGCAACTTTAGAAAGTTCGCGTTCAAGATTACGCACACCAGCCTCTCGTGTATAATAACGAATAATATCACGAATAGCGGCATCAGTAATTTTGAGTTCGCCTTTTTTCAAAGCGTTTTCTTCAAAAATTTTTGGCACAAGATGTTGCTTAGCGATTTCGATTTTTTCTTCTTCGGTATAACCCGACAGACGAATAATCTCCATACGATCGAGCAGCGGCCGAGGCATATCCAACGAGTTTGCGGTTGTAATAAACATCACATCCGACAAATCATAATCAACTTCCAGATAATGGTCATTGAAACTTGAATTCTGCTCCGGATCCAACACTTCGAGCAAAGCCGAGCTTGGATCACCGCGCCAGTCATTACCGAGCTTGTCGATTTCATCAAGCAAAAACAGCGGATTTGATGTTCCGACTTTTTTCATACCTTTGATAATTTTACCAGGCATAGACCCGATATAAGTACGACGATGCCCTCTGATTTCGGCTTCATCACGCATACCGCCCAAAGAGGCACGCACAAACTTACGTCCTGTTGCCTCGGCAATCGAGCGTCCTAAAGAGGTTTTACCAACCCCCGGAGGTCCAACCAAGCACAGAATAGGACCTTTAACCTTATCCGCACGAGATTGCACAGCCAAATATTCCAAAATGCGCTCTTTAACTTTATCCAAACCATAGTGATCTTTATCCAAAATCTCCTTGGCTTTTTCCAAGTCTTTATTAACCTTAGACGGTGCCTTCCAAGGAATATCCAACAACCAGTCAAGATAATTGCGCACTACCGTTGCCTCGCTGGACATCACACTCATGGTCTTGAGCTTTTTTGCCTCAGCAACAGCTTTTTCTTTGGCTTCTTTCGAGAGTTTTACCTTCTCAATTTTTTTCATATAAGTAGCATATTCTTCTTGCTCATCATCTCCGAGCTCTTTCTGAATAGCCTTCATCTGTTCATTCAGATAATATTCTTTTTGGCTTTTTTCCATTTGCTTTTTAACGCGTGACTTGATTTTATTTTCAACCTCAAGCACAGTCATTTCAGCATTCATAAAGCCCAAAATTTTTTCAAAACGAGTTTTAAGCGTTTGCGCCTCAAGCAGCTCTTGCTTTTCCGAAACCTTCAAAGACAAATGAGATGCTATGGTGTCTGCTAACTTACCATAATCTTCAATCTGATTAATCGAAACCAGTACCTCAGGCGGAGTCTTACGAGAAAGCTTAACATATTCTTCAAACTGAGAAACAACTGCACGCGCCAAAGCCTCTTGTTCCATAGACTTAATATCGCTTTCAGGCAAAAGCTCGACTGCAGCCTCCATATAGGCTTCATTATCAACAAAGTTGCTGACCTTAACCCGACGAATTCCCTCAATCAAAACCTTAAGCGTTCCATCCGGCAGCTTTAACATCTGCAAAACCGTGGCCAGTGTTCCCACATGATAAACATCATCGCTTTTAGGATCCTCCACCGAAGCATCTTTCTGTGTGAGCAAGATGATATTATCGTCAGTATCGACCACTTCCTGCAACGCACTAATTGACTTTCCTCTTCCGACAAACAAAGGAACAATCATTTTCGGATAAACGACAATATCGCGTAACGGAAGCACCGGATGAATTTCTTTTTTAGCAGCCATAATACCCTCGATTCTGAGATGAAACGAACCATAATGATTATATAAGCCCTCCTCTCATATGATGCAAGAGGGCAAGACACAGAATGGCACAGAAGAAAGATTCGGGCAAACGCCAAAACCGTTTAATCCACAGTCATAAAAAAAGATTAAGTTTTATTGACAAAAGACTGCATTTTTAACAAAGCCTGTTGATATCTTTGATACAAAGTTGAACGATGATGTTTAAACCTAACGCACAATAACTTCCAAGAAACATTGCACGAGCGCTTCCACACCAACTTGGTTTCAAAAGCATTAAGGCACTGATACCAATCCAAAATTTTTTCCATACGAGAAATCTCTTCCGGCGTCGGACGGTAATAATAAGATTGCAGCTTTTGCGCCGAAACTTCTTCCGCCGTATAGATTAATCGCGGCCAAGAAGATCGACACTTCTGCACCCGAACCGGCGGTAAAAAACGCATAACAAATGCCGCAAAGGCTAAGTCCCTTTTCAAAACTTCCAAACTTTTACGCATAACAAAAAATCCTTAGCTTAAAACATTTAACTTTGAAACTTTTGCCACTATTTTATCTATCCGGCGCAAGATGTCTGAGCTCAAATTCCGCTTTAACACCGCAGAATAAAAATGCGGTGTCTGAAGCACTTTCAGAGCCACCGCAATCAAAGCCTTTCGCTGCCAAAAGCGATAATCAAATCCGGTCAAATCACACCACCGCATAAAATCTCTGTAGTTTTTGCTCTTTTTATCAAAAAAGAAATGATAAGCTCCCAACCGACAATATTTATAATAAATATCGTTCTTAGTTTTTTCCCACGGAAAAACATCCATCACAATGTCTAAAGTCAAATCATCGATTAAACGTTCAAAAATCGCATGAACCAAATTCAAATACGGACAAGTATAAACCATCAAATTGCGGTTATCTTCATCATCCGGTTCTTTTTTCTTTCTACCCATAGCAACTCACCTAAACAAATCAGTTAAGATTTAAAGTCCAAGTCGAAAAAAAAGTCCGTGATAGTCAAAAAAATTATCTGATAGCTCTTTAAAATTCAAAAAGAAGAAATAAATAAGAAGAATAAAAAATTCAGATAATGAATAAATAATATTCTGAATTTAAATTTAAGTCAACACCACAATATGAGTTATCCTCAAGAAAAATTATTATTTGACAAGAAGATATCTCTAAAATAACTTAAAACAAACAACAAACTGTCGAGAAAAAAATATGAATAATATTCGTCGCCTAAGAGAAAAAAAACACCTCACTGCCAAAGAGCTTGGCCAAGCAATCGGAAAATCACAACCCACCATCTGCAAATGGGAAAAAGCCCCATCATTGCGCTACGAACACGCAAAGCTAATTGCAGATTATTTTAAGGTTCCGGTCTATGAAGTCATCGGCGAAAAGCCGGAACAATACCTTGAAGACATAAGACAAGACATGGTCTCTATTGACATCATAAATCTTCAAAAAGACAGCTCAAAAATTCTCGGCAGACAGCTCATGCCGGTCACAGTCTTAAAAGAATACACCAGCACTGCCCCCGAAAGCATTAAAATCATAAAAATAGACAGCGAAGCCATGAAACCCACCATCAGCCCCAATGATATGGTTTGGGTTGACACCGCCTGCAAATCACCTGACAGTGACGGCATTTACCTGTTGAATATCGGTGATAAACCTACACTTAAAAGAATACAAATAAAACCTCTGGAAAATTCTGCCATCATAAAATCTGACAACCCGCAATACGGCAGTTTTGACTATGATGACTACCGTCGCATAAAAGTATTAGGCAAAGTTATTTTTCATATTCAAAAACTCTAATCCTGTGGATAAGGGAATTGATTTTAATTCCTAAAATTGGTACGATTTATTCGTTTTCTGAATATTTGAAAAGGACGCGAATATGAATAAGATTTCGACGGACTATTTTGCTTTTCCGGCAGTAAGCAGCCTAAAAAAAGCTTATAAAGAATATATCAATAAAAACAACAACCCCTATCTCCAACATTTTATGCCTGAAGACGAAGAATTACTCATTGACGAAGAACGAAAAATTGTTATTCCGCTAAGCAAAGAAGACCAACACCGCGAAGCCGAAATGGAACTATTATATGATAACGACGGCTGGTTTGATGAACTCGTGCATGACAGCCCGCTAAGAGAAGACGTTACAGAAGTCATCCGAACAATATTAAAAGATTTTAGCTGTCACTAAAAAAATCGGCTCTGAGAGCCGATTTTCCTTTGATACTCTTACTTGGAAGAAAGAGTGAACTCATCAATAATAACTTTGTAATAATCTTTAATTTCATCCGTCGTTGCTTTTTCATAACGCAGTTTAGCCTCTTCAAGTGTCATATCGTCATAAGCATGAACAATCTCTGATTCGATACGGCAAACATCTTGTGCAATATCAGCTACACCACCATGAACAAAAAAACGATGTACTATACGATTATCCTCATCCAGAGCTTTCACCTGACCATTACGCAACAAAAGATACGTCGGCGCTCTATCAGGCAAAACCGTCAAATCGCCAGCCACTGCAGGAACAATAATCTTCGCAACCTTAGATTCCGAAAACTCTGACATCGGACGCAAAATCTTCAACATAACAGTCATAAGTAAAACTCCTACAAAACCGGCGCATCTCAGTCTTGTTATCTCCCCCGAGACACGCCGATAAAATCTTAGATTAAGCGGCTTTTTCAGCCTCTTTCATCTTTTTAGCTTTTTCCAAAACATCTTCTATGGTTCCAACCATATAGAAAGCCTGTTCCGGAATATCATCATATTTGCCTTCCAAAATACCCTTAAAGCCTTTGATGGTATCTTCGAGTTTAACAAACACACCCGGCGTACCGGTAAAGACTTCGGCCACATGGAACGGCTGAGAAAGGAATTTCTGAATCTTACGAGCACGAGCCACGGTAAGTTTATCTTCTTCAGAGAGCTCATCCATACCCAAGATTGCAATAATATCTTGCAAAGATTTATACTTTTGCAAAACCTCTTGAACCGAACGAGCAACCTGATAATGCTCTTCACCAACCACATCAGGAGAAAGCACTCGACTGGTTGAATCAAGCGGATCAACCGCCGGATAAATACCAAGCTCTGCAATCTGACGAGAAAGCACCGTTGTTGCATCAAGGTGAGCAAAGGTTGTTGCCGGCGCAGGATCAGTCAAGTCATCGGCCGGCACATAAACCGCCTGAACAGAGGTAATAGAACCGTTTTTCGTAGAAGTAATACGCTCCTGCATGGCACCCATATCCGTACCCAAAGTCGGCTGATAACCAACCGCGGAAGGAATACGTCCAAGCAAAGCAGACACCTCAGAACCAGCTTGAGTAAAGCGGAAGATGTTATCAATAAAGAGCAACACATCTTGATGTTCTTCGTCACGGAAATACTCTGCCTGAGTCAGTCCGGTCAATGCCACACGCGCACGAGCTCCGGGAGGTTCATTCATCTGCCCATAAACCAGCACAGTCTTTGACTTATCGCCTTTAAGGTCAATAACGCCGGAATCAATCATTTCATGATAAAGGTCGTTTCCTTCACGAGTGCGTTCACCCACACCGGCAAAAACGGAATAACCACCATGTCCCATACCAATATTGGTAATCAACTCTTGAATCAAAACCGTTTTACCAACACCAGCACCACCGAACAAACCGATTTTACCACCTTTGGCATAAGGCTCAAGCAAGTCAATAACCTTAATACCGGTTGTCAAAATCTCAGTCTCAGTTGACTGATCTGTAAAAGAAGGCGCATCACGGTGAATGGGCAACTCCATTTTAGCATTCAACGGCCCGCGATCATCAACCGGCTCGCCAATAACATTGATAATACGACCTAACATTTCCGGTCCGACAGGAACTCTAATCGGATTGCCGGTATTAACCACAGGCAAACCGCGCACCAAACCATCTGTTGTATCCATAGCGATGCAACGAACAACGCCTTCTCCCAAGTGCTGAGCAACTTCCAACACCAACTTATTTCCGTGGTTGTCACATTCCAAAGCCGTTAAAATATTTGGCAGTTCATCAACATTTTCAAATTTAACGTCAACAACCGCACCGGTAACCTGAGATACATGTCCCAAAGCATGAGCATCCTCAAGCTTAACAACCTTAGCCTTAGCGGTTGTTTTCTTAGGAGCCACGGCTCTAGCTTTTGTCTCTTTAGCGGCCGTTGTTTTTTTAGCCGATGATTTTAGAGTTTTTTTCTCTGTCATAAACATTCTCCAAACATTAAAAACCGATTATAATAATTCACTAAAACTAAATCGCTTCCGCACCGGAAATAATCTCGGTCAATTCGGTAGTAATCGCCGATTGACGAATACCATTGTAGCGAAGCGTTAATTTTGAAATCATATCCGTCGCATTGCGAGTTGCATTATCCATCGAAGCCATACGCGCGCCCTGCTCTGAAGCCTGTGCCTGAACAAAAGTATTGAACATTTGTGCTTTAACCATCATGATTAACAGCCCGTCAAGTAAAACTTCTTTTTCAGGTTCATAATCATAGAAAGCGTCACCGGCCATATTAATTGGCATCGTTTGTTCATCGCTTACAACTTCAGGAAAAGACGCCGGCAAAAACGGACGAGATTTTGTTTCGCGACTAATTGCGGAGATAAAAGAGCTGCTGACGATTTCAATTTTATCATACTCTCCGGCCTCAAAAGCTTTAAGAATAGGATGCAAAATTTCTACTGCTTCATCAAAATCAGCACCTTTACGAGCAATTCCTTCATAAGATTGTACGATAAGCTCAGCATAACGACTTTTAAGAATATCGCGTGCTTTTTTACCGATACAAATAAGCTTAACAGCTTTTCCCTCAGCCTCAAGCTCCTTAATGCGCTGACCGGCAGCACGTGCAACATGAGCATTATAGCTGCCGCACAACCCTTTATCTGAAGAAATAACGATTAACAAATAGTTCTTATCTTTTCCTGTTCCGGTCAACAAAGCCGGAACATCAAAAGTAATTCCTTTTGTCAGTTCGTCTTGCTTCAAATCAAAGGCAACGCGCTGCGCACCACGAAGCAAAGATTCGTAGTACGCAGAACTTTTACCGATAAGACCTTGGGCACGACGCAAACCGGCAGCAGCCACCATCTTCATTGCTGAAGTAATTTTTTTAGTAGACTTAATCGCCTCAATGCGTGTCCTTAATTCTTTCAAGCCGGCCATGATTATTCCTTACGCTGCTTGTTTTTGGTTAGCAAATTCCTGAGTAAACTTTTCAAAGTAAGCTGTCAGCTTCTTGTCAAGCTCATCAGAAATCACCTTGGTGTTGCGAATTTCTTCCAAAAACTCCGGATAGTTAGCTTTGATGTCAGCCAAAGCCTGAGCTTCAAAAGCTTTAACATCAGCCACAGCTATCGAATCAAGGAAGCCGCGCACACCGGCAAAAATCGAAACGACCTGATCTTCAACACTCATCGGGTGATAAACAGGTTGCTTCAACAACTCAGTCAAACGCTCACCACGAGCCAAGAGCTGCTTTGTTGCCGGATCCAAATCGGAAGCAAATTGAGCAAAGGCAGCCATTTCACGATATTGAGCCAAGTCAAGTTTGATTTTACCGGCAACCTGCTTCATTGCTTTAATCTGAGCGGCAGAACCCACACGGCTAACAGAAATACCAACATTAACCGCCGGACGCACACCTTGATAAAACAGCGAGCTCTCCAAAAAGATCTGACCATCCGTGATTGAAATAACATTTGTCGGAATATAGGCCGAAACGTCACCGGCTTGAGTTTCAATAACCGGCAAAGCGGTCAAAGAACCAGCCCCGAGCTCATCACTCATCTTAGCGGCACGTTCCAACAAACGAGAGTGCAGATAGAACACATCTCCCGGATAAGCCTCACGCCCTGGCGGACGACGAAGAAGCAAAGACATCTGACGATAAGCCGTAGCTTGCTTCGATAAGTCATCATAAAAGATAGTTGCATGCATTCCGTTATCGCGGAAATACTCACCCATTGCACAACCTGAATAAGGCGCAATATACTGCATCGGTGCAGGATCAGAAGCAGTTGCGGCAACCACAATGGTATAATCCATTGCACCATAGTCTTTCAAGGTTTGAACAACGCGAGCCACGGTTGAGCGCTTTTGCCCAACGGCAACATAGATGCAATACATTTTATCTTTTTCAGACTTTGCGGCATCATTAATTTTTTTCTGATTAATAATGGTGTCTACGATAATAGAGGTTTTACCTGTCTGACGGTCACCAATGATTAACTCACGCTGTCCTCTTCCGATAGGGATAAGAGAGTCAACGATTTTCAAACCGGTCTGAACAGGTTCATGAACACTACGGCGAGCAACAATACCCGGAGCTTTAATTTCAGAGTTGCTATACTCTTTTGCTTTAATGGCACCTTTGCCGTCTATGGGCTCACCCAAAGCATCGACCACACGCCCCAAAAGCTCTTTTCCGACCGGAACGCTCACGATTTTATCAGTACGTCTGACCGTATCGCCCTCTTTAATATCCTCATCGGAACCAAAGATAACGACACCGACATTATCCTCTTCCAAGTTAAGAGCCATACCTTTAACACCGGATTCAAATTCAACCAATTCATTTGCCTGAACTTTATCCAAGCCATAGACATGGGCAATTCCGTCACCAACGGACAAAACCTTACCAACCTCAGCCACGTCAAGCGTCACTTTGGCATTAGTGATTCTATCCTTAATGATGGAAGAAATTTCGCTGGCAACTACAGACATTATTGTCCACCTTTCATTATTGATTCCAAACGATTTAATTTTCCTTTGAGTGAATCATCGATCATATCCGAACCGAAAGACACGGTCAGACCACCCAAAATTTCGGGCTTAATGACATAATTCACAAGGACATCTTTTTTAAGAAAAGCCTTAAGATTCTCTCTCAAAGCTTTATCCTGAGCAACAGAAAGCTCTTTTACGGTTTCAACCGCAACTTCCACAATATTATGCTTTTGCAAATAAAGACTGCGATAAGCTTTCAAAATGAGTTCAAACTCAGAAAAACGATTATTTTCGGCCATAACATTAAGGCAACGCAATGTCTCGGGCGCCAATTTCAGCTTTCCGGCAACTTCTTTAAGAGCCGCCTTTTTATCATCGATTTCCCATAACGGATTCGCAAGCATCACAATAGCCTGACGATACCCTGTAGCCTGATCCAGCAACAAATCAATGTCGCGAATAACGGCCTTTGCATCACCATCTTGCAAAGCTCCTTGAAAAAGAGATTCAGCATAAGTTGTAGCAATTTTAATTTTAGATTCTTTTTTCACGAGCAAACTCTGAATACTGATTAGGTTAAATCTGCAAAGACTATAACCTGAAATTATTTCTATTTTATTAAGATTCATAAAATCGAAAATCGAAATTTCAACTTACGCACAAGAAAACACCAAGTTTTTTTATAAAAATCATAGCATTAGAGCAAAAAGAAAAGAATAAGATTTAACTTTTATACTACATAAAGGAGTAAGGATCAATATCCACCTCAACCCGCACCCGAGGAGAATGAGACACGCGCGAAAGCCATGTCCGAATAACTTCTTGGATATTAATGGTTCGCGCTGTTTTGAGCAGCAAGCGAAAACGATATTTTCCGCGCAGCATAAAGATTGGCGCCGGAGCCGGACCAAGCGTAGTAATCATATCGGTATTTGGCGCACATTTTCCAAGAGAAACGGCTGTTTTTTCAACCATATCCTGATTATCACCGGAAACAATCAGCGCCGCTAATTTTCCAAAAGGCGGCAACTTAAGCAACCGCCGACTTTGCTTTTCAAGCTCAATAAAAGAAGCACGATTATTGTCTAATAAGGCTTTCAAGACCGCATTTTCAGGATAAAGCGTTTGCAAATAGACCACACCTTTTTTAGCACCGCGACCGGCACGACCAGAAACCTGAGAAAGCAGCTGATAAGTCCGCTCTGAAGCGCGCAAGTCACTTCCCATCAACCCCAAATCCGCATCAACGATTCCCACCACGGTCAAACTCGGAAAATTATGCCCTTTGGCTAGAATTTGCGTTCCGATAAGAATGTCAATTTCATGATTTTCCATCTTGCGAATAACTTCCGAAACCTCGGAAAGAGTTGAGGTAATATCGCTGGACAAGATACCTATTCGGGCCATTGGGAAGCGCTTTGAAACTTCTTCGGCAATCCGCTCTACCCCAGGGCCGCAAGCCGTAAGCCCTTCTTCGGCCCCACAAGACGGACAGCGAGGTGGAATAGAAGTCGTATAACCGCAGTGATGACAAATCAACGACTTTGTTTTACGATGCTCGGTCAGCCAAGAAGTGCAGTTTGGACATTGGATTCGGTGGCCGCAATCACGACAGATTGTTAAAGGTGCATACCCTCGCCGATTCAAAAACAGCATAGACTGCCCGCCGATTTCAAGATTATCGGCTAATGCTTTAACCAAGCTCGGCGACAACCAAGC
Source organism: uncultured Pseudomonadota bacterium (assembly GCA_949295935.1). Lineage (GTDB taxonomy): Bacteria > Pseudomonadota > Alphaproteobacteria > RF32 > CAG-239 > HGM16780. The sequence continues at coordinate 11,979 of CASFMW010000002.1, forward strand.
TACAGACATTTGCCCTTTATCATTCGGAAATTTCTGCGGTTTATCTTTTTTAAGGTCGATAATTTTTACTGTCGGCAAAACCGCTTCGGCAAAACGAGAGTTCAATTTAACACTATCATATTTTCCCGATTCGACATTACAAATTGTTTCCAAATCCGGTGTCGCGGTAGATAAAATCAGCGGAATTTGCTCCATCTTGGCACGTACCACCGCCATATCGCGCCCTTGATAGTTCACCACATCTTCTTGTTTGAACGATGCATCATGACTTTCATCAATCACAATCAAACCCAAATCGGCATAAGGCAAAAACAAAGACGAGCGCGCTCCGACCACAACCTTAGCCCGATTCTCAATAATTCCTTTCCACGTATCGATTCTCTCGCGTGTTCCCAAGGCCGAATGCCAGCAAGCCGGCTTAACACCAAACCTCTTTTCAAAACGACCAAGCCATTGCGTGGTTAAAGAAATTTCAGGCACCATGATTAAAACCTGCTTACCTTGCGCCAAAGCATCGGCCACGGCTTCAAAATAAACCTCGGTCTTACCCGAACCGGTCACCCCGTCAAGTAAAGTAACCGAAAACCCCTGCCCGACTTTTGAACAAAGCAAATCAGCAGCATCTTGCTGCTCAGATGTCAAATTCACTTTTGAAAAATCAGGATTCGGAGTACCAAAATCGCGTTTCAGAGCCACCACCTCCGGCACCAACACACCGGCATCAATCATGGTTTTAATCACCGCCTGCCCAACACCGGCACCTTTGGCAATTTCCGCACGCGTGTAAGGATAATGCCGCAACAAATCCATCACTCTCCAACGCGCATCAGAGTTTTTAAGCTTCGCCTCGGCTAAAGTTTTGCCCGAAAGTTTGTAAAGCGTTGTTGTTTTCTCATCATCAAACACTGCTTTAACACTCAGCACCATTTTTAGCACCAAGCCCAAATAAGCCATATTATAGCTTGCCACAAAGGCCACAAATTTCATTAACTCGGCAGACAATGGCGGCATATCAATCTTAGAGATAATCGGCTTGATTTTAGCCAGCGGCAAATCCGAATTTTTACCAAGCTTCCAGACCACACCGACCAAAACCTCACGCCCAAACGACACACGCACCATCTCGCCGAGAACCACATCACCCTCGACTTGATAGTCAAACACATCATTAAACGGCAGCGGAAGCAAAACGCCGACAATCATAAAAAAACCTCACAAAAAATTTATCAAAGTATAAAACAAAAGAACCAAAGAACCAAGTGTAATCTCACTTTTCCGCAAACACTTTTTTAACCAAAACGAGATAGAATAAACTCATGAAACAGGAAATAAAATATAATACCGACAATGAGTTAAAAGCCAAGATTGAGAAATGGCTTGAAGAATTGAGCTCAGAACGCCGCTATTCACCGCACACGATAGATGCCTACGCGCGCGATTTGTCATTCTTTACCGAATTTTTTGAAACACCGCTAAGCTTAAAAAAACTAAGCCGACTTGATGTCAAAGACTTCAGGGCTTATATCAGCCGTCGTGCGGCCAAACATTTAAGCAAAAGCTCTCTAGCGCGAGAAATCTCAACTCTAAGAAGTTTTTTTCGTTGGCTGGATAAAAATGATATTGTTAAAAACACCGCCATTGATGTGATTAACTCCCCAAGGCAAGACAAGATACTTCCGCGTTCATTAGATGTTTCACAAGCTTTTGAACTATTGAATGAATCCCCCAACTTTTCAAAAAAGAGCTGGACAGGCCTCCGTGACCGCGCCATTTTCACATTACTTTACGGCTGCGGCCTACGAATATCAGAAGCCCTGTCCCTAAATTTTGGTGATATTGAGCCCAACACTCAGCTTTTAAGAATTACCGGTAAAGGCAATAAAACAAGATTAGTTCCGATACTTTCTGAGGTTATTGACACTATCACCGCCTATATCAACGAATGCCCTTATAATTTTAACCAAGGAGATGCTTTATTTTTGGGCACGCGCGGCGAACGTCTAAGCCCACGCATAATACAGCGCCAAATGCAAAAGATAAGAGCTTATCTCGGTTTACCGGATAATTTGACGCCCCATGCCCTAAGGCATTCCTTTGCCACACATTTACTGGCCGAAGGCACTGACCTGCGCTCAATTCAAGAGCTTTTGGGCCATGCCTCATTAACCACCACCCAGCGCTATACAGATGTTGAAATTGAAACCTTACAAAAAGAATATCGCAAAGCACGGCTTCTTGATGACAAATAACCTTCTTTATAAAAAATCCTAACCGGACAGCTAAGGTATAAAAACAAAAAAAAAGCCGGCGGAAAACATTTTCTCCACCGACACTTTTCTTCACGAAAAAACAAACGAGAAATTACTTTAACTTTTTCTCAACGAACTCTTCATGCTTTTTAGACTTCTTGTCATATTTTTTCAAAGTCAGTTTTTCAGGATGAGTTCTTGGATTTTTTTCAGCCAGATAAAAAGTGCCTGTACCGGCGGTGCTTTCCAATTTAACTTTAACTTTAACTGCTTTAGCCATTTTCAATACTCTTTTCTAAAAGATTACAAAACAAACATTTGAGCGTAATATACATAAAATTAGATGAATGTCAACCCTAATTTTGCAAAAAAGGCTATTTTACGTTCAGATTCGCCAAAAGAAAGCTTTTGGCAAGGTCAATATCAATACGCCTGTCACCGCGAACCTCTTTCGGGCAAACCGAAAACTCTTGCATTACATCATCAAGCTTGGCCGAGTCTTTAGCGCGATACAAACAAACATCGGGCAAAATGCCAACACCATTTATCTCCTTTCCCGAGGGCGAATAAACATAAGCATTGGTCAAAAGCATTTTGTTATCATCGGGCAAAGAAACAATATTTTGCACAGTGCCTTTACCATAGGTCTGCGTTCCCCAAACGGTTGCCAAAGCATTTTCCTGCATGGCTGAGGCAAACACCTCGGCAGAAGAAGCCGTTGCGGCATCAACCAAAATCACCATCGGCACACCGGCAATCACACCGCTTTCATCTGCCATAAAGACGGCTTTATCGGACTGATTTTTCCCTTTTGTAACCGCAATCACACCATAATTCATAAACAACTTAGCCGTATCAATAGCTGCGGCTAAAGCCCCACCCTTGCAGTCGCGCAAATCAATAATAATTGCTTTAAGCAAAAACTGATTCTGCATAAGAGCATTTTTAACATTCTGCGGCGTAATTTTGGTAAATGCTTTAATTTTTATATAGAGGACATCACCATCCAACATTCTCGCGGCAAAATCGCGAGAAAAGCGCAATTTCTCATCATCGGGAAAAAGCGCAGACAAATATTTTGAATTTCCATCAAGGGAAGAAACCGCTTTTTTGAGCATAACATCCATAAGCTCAAAGTCTTTGCTTTTAATCACGGGAGAAGCTACTTTCGCTGCATCAACTGACTTCAATACCAAACGCACCCAAGCGTTGACATCATATTGCTTCTGTCCGGAAGGTTTTTGAATACTGCGAAAAACTTTAGAGTTATAATAAAGTGTTACGCGAGATTTATCATCTGCCACTATAAGATTGGGATCAATCTGGGTCAACCCCTGCAAGGCAGCAATTGAAAAAGAATCATATCCTGTCTGCCCCAAAAAAGAATCATGCACTTCTTGCATAACCTCTGTCAGCAACGCGCGATTGTCCGCCCTCGCTTCAGCGGAAAAAAATAAAGAACCCAAACTCAAAACTAAGAAACAGAGCAGTCGCATATTGCCTCAACAAACAGATATATCTTTATCTTATGTAGCGGATAAGCACCAAAGACGCAAGCACGGAAAGCAAACAATCCACCGCTCATTTAAAAACGGCAACCAACGGCGCATGATCAGAAGGTTTGTCACCACTGCGGGTCTGTCGGTCAACATAACAAGCATCCAGAGCATCAACCGCCTTAGCAGACAGGAGCAAATAATCGATTCTCATCCCCTGATCCATTGCTAAAGCACTTCCGGCATAATCCCAATAAGTATAGCCGACCTCCGTCGGATGAAGGCTACGATATGCATCATAATATCCAAGATATTCAATAGCTTTGAGCCGCTGCTTAACTTCTTCTCTAAACAAAGCATTATTGCGAAACATCTCGGGATTATAAACATCAAAATCAGTCAAAATCACATTATAATCCCCACCCAGAATAACTTTTTTGCCGCTTTCTAACAACTGTGCCGCCCGCGCATAAAAAGCATTCATCCAATTAAGCTTATACACAAACTTTGATTCGTCATCAGGATTATTATAAGGCGGATTACCATTCGGCAAATAAAGCGATGCCACCCGAACCACATCGCCCTCAACTATAACATCTGCTTCAATATAGCGCGCGTTTTCATCATCAAACTTCGGCAATCCTTCAATCACGTTCAAAATCTTGTGCGGACTGAGTATCGCCACGCCGTTATAGCTTTTCTGGCCGATAAATTTAACATTATATCCGGCTGAGTTCAGCTCAAACAACGGAAAATCATTAAAACTACATTTAATTTCCTGCAACATAAGGATATCCGGCTTTTCTCGCGCTAAAAACGCAAGCAAATTCGGCAACCGCGCATTGATAGAATTAACGTTATACGTAGCAACTTTCATATCTTAACCTTTAATAAATGATAATTGAGTATAAAACAAATAAAGCAAAAGGAAAGGAAAAAAAGCGATGAAGTTAGCAACTTATGCCACCAAGGCCGAAAACAGCAAAGGAAGAATGTATCCGGACTTCCCGATTGTCAACCGCTCTCCTTTTCAAAGAGATCGAGACCGACTAATTCACTCAGCTTCTTTCAGAAGACTTGACGGTAAGACTCAAGTATTTGCCTACCACGAAGGCCGAAACTATCGCACACGACTGACTCACAGCATCGAGGTATCGCAAATCACTCGCACCTTATGCAAAAGCCTTAATTTAAATGAAGAATTAGGCGAAGCCATTGCTCTGGCTCATGATTTGGGACACTCTCCTTTTGGCCATGCCGGCGAAAGAGCACTGCAAAATGCCATGAAAAACTTCGGCGGTTTTGATCATAATATCAATTCGCTTAAAATTATCACCAAGCTTGAAGAACGCTATCCCGAATTTCCGGGACTGAATCTGACCTGGGAAACCATCGAAGCTACAGTTAAGCACCACGGACCGATGAAAAAAATAGAGTCTCAATACTTAAAAGACTTCAACAAAAAATTTGATTTGGATTTAAAGAATTATCCGTCGCTTGAAGGCCAGGTCGGTGCCATAGCCGATGACATTGCTTACAACAATCATGACATTGATGACGGTTTCCGCGCCGGATTTTTCACTCTGGAACAATTAAGAGAGCTTCCGTTTATTGATAAAATCGTTACTACATTTAACAAAAAATATCCTAACGTTACCAACCCTGAAATAAAAATCTACGGCATCACCCGCAGCCTCATCGCTCAAATGATATTTGACGTTATGGACAATGCCAAAAACAACATAAAAACTTATAAAATCGAAACACCGGAAGATGCGCGCAAACAAAAGCTTTTTATCATTGACTTTTCAGATTCGATGAAACAAAACATCAAAAAACTCAGAAGTTTTCTTAAAGAAAATTTCTACACCACCACACCGATTGCCCGCATGGACATGAAATCTCAGCGCTTGGTCGAAGAACTATTCGGATTATTTATGGAAAATCCCAAACTTCTGCCCATGGATATCAGAAAAAAACTTTCTGCCAAGAGCAAAGATAAAGAACTGGCAGAAACCATTTGCGATTACATTGCCAACATGACCGACATCATGGCAATTGAAGAACACACGCGCCTTTTTGATCCAAACACACGATTTTAAGCCGCGTTAAGGTATTATAAATGATTCGGAAATATACTGTAAAAAATTAAATTTAATTCTAAAGAGGAATAGCAACAATGTTTCAAGAGTTTCCTGAAGATAACACAACAGATAATTATCTAAACGAACGCCGTCAAAAAATTGCGGAAGAAGGCTTCATGAGCTACGAAGAACATCGCAATGACTTAAAACGCTCACGTAGTGTATTTATCGGAGCAGTTTCAGGCTTGGCTCTTGCAGCAGTTGTCGGATGGTTTGCCCTTTCACCACGTTATGCTGTTGAAAACGCCACCCAGATTCCAACCATACGTCGTCCGCAAACAGCCGTAAAAGTAAAACCGGAAAACCCCGGCGGCATGGAAATTTTAAACCAAGACAAAACTGTCTATGATATTATAGAAAAAGAACCACAAAAAGCAGAGGTTGAGAGTGTTCTTCCGCCTCCGGAACAACCGATTCTCCCAACTATAAATGCTGAAACGATTCAAGCTCAGGCAGAAGCCACTGCAGAGCAAGTAAACACAACGGCCGAACTTCCGCCTGTTGCAGAAAGCAAAACCGTCGCAACCGCTGAAGTCAAAACAGTTGTAGCCCCCAAAGCCGTTGTAAACGAAGTTGCTGAACAAAAATTACCAACCATTAAAGAAGCCTCGGTCGCCCAAAATGAGCCAAAAGAAATTAAAGCTCCGACAGCACCCAAAGAAATAAAAGCAGCTGCACAACCGATTGCAGCCAAACCAACAGAAGCTGTTTCAAAATCAACCGCCAGCATCTTAGAAAATATTGCACAAAACAAAACAGCAGAACCAACTTCTCAGGCAGCAGCCAAAGGCGGTGACTGGCAAGTACAGCTAATGTCTTCGCCGAATCAAAAAGCTGTTAACAGCGCATGGAGCGGCTTAGTCAAAAAGCATCCGCAGTTGGCTTCAGAACCTCACGAGGTTGAAACCGCAGACTTAGGCTCTAAAGGAATTTACTATCGCCTCAAAGCCGGTGCATTCTCAAGCCGTGACGGCGCAGATAAATTGTGCAATTCAATCAAAGCTCAAGGCGGCAGCTGCATTGTAAAGAAAAAATAAAATGAACTTACTGATACAAACAGGCGTTACTTTCATTCCCGCACTTATTGCCATCATTGCTCATGAAGTTGCTCATGGCTGGATGGCAGTCAAGCTTGGGGATGATACCGCCCAAAGAGCCGGAAGATTATCATTAAATCCGATAAATCACATAGATGCTGTCGGCACTATCATTCTCCCAGCTCTTCTGATAATGGCACATACCGGATTAATTTTCGGTTGGGCACGTCCGGTTCCGATTGATTATCGCAACTTTTCAAAACCCAAAAGAGACATCATTTTGGTTGCCTCTGCCGGAATTATGATGAACATATATTTGGCCGTTATCGGAGCACTGATGAGTTATCTTTGCTCATTTATTCCATCACCGAATATCCAACTTTTCTGCACAATATTTTTCATCAACTTTATGATATTTAACATCATTTTGGCAGTATTTAATGCCCTTCCGATTCCTCCGTTAGACGGCTCAAAAATTCTTTTTGGCTGGAACAACAAAGAATGGGCACAGAAATATGTTAATGCAGAAAAAGAAGGCATGATAGCAATCATCGCACTGGCATTTGTTATTCCTCTTTTGCTGCAAAGCTTTGGTATAAATTTTGACTTATTCGGCTGGTACATCAGAAACATGACAAGAATCATAAGCTCAATTTTGATGTAAGGATAATCATGACAAAAGAAATCGGAGCTGCTTTATTATCACTTTCCGGCTTTGAGCTAACTTTGCAGGAAAAAGAGCTCATAAAAGCAGCTAATCCGCTCGGATTTTGCTTTTTTGGCAGAAACATCAAAGACCGAAAGCAGCTCCGCCATTTCACTACAGAAATTTCCGACCTTTTACAAAGAGACGATATCATCTTTGCCATAGATCAAGAAGGCGGCCGCGTTAGACGCCTCCATGAGCCCGAATTTAACGCTTATGCTAGCCAACAAACCATCGGCCGACTTTATACGGAAACCTCCCCCGAAACAGCTAAAAAAGCAGCTCAACTTCATGCTGAGCTGATTAGCCAAGATCTAAAAGATTGCGGCATAAACATGAACTTAGCACCGATTTTAGATATCGGACATAAAGAAACCACGGCTGCCGTTGCCAGTCGTTGCTTTTCATCTTCGGCAACGATTGTTTCCGAACTTGGAAAAATAATAGTAGACGAATACATCAAAAACGGCATAATCCCTTGCATCAAACATCTCCCCGGGCATGGGCGTGCCGCCGTTGATCCACATTTAGCGCTTCCGCTTATATCGCAACCTCTTGAAAAATTAGAAGAAGACTTCACCCCATTCAAAAAACTAAATGATTGTCCTTGTGGGATGACAGCCCATGTTATCGTAAAAGAAATCGATTCTGAAAATCCAATAACCTTAAGTCCTTCCGGAATAAAAGAATTGATTAGAAAGCATATTGGATTTAATGGATTTCTATTTTCAGATGCCATTGAAATGCACGCCTTAAGCGGCAGCTTAAGCAGCCGCGGACAAAAAAGCTTAGACTCAGGCTGTGACGCATATTGCTATAGCCGCGGAGACATAAATGAACTCAAAGAACTTTGTGCCAAACTCCCTCCGTTAAGACAAGACAGCAAAGCACGATTTGATTCCATGAAAAAAATCCTAAAAAACAAAACCTCAAGCACCAATAAAGATGCCCGTCACGACTATGAAAGCCTGCTAAACAACATTACTCCTTATGAAGAAAGCTACGATTCAACACTGGTATTGATGCAAATGAACAAATAATAAATTATTTCAATAATATATACCATTTTTTTATAGCATTTTATAAAAAAACGTGATAAGATGATAAAAGAAAATCAGAAACACGGAGAGTGCTATGAATATATCCGCTACCAGAAGAGTATCCGGTTCATCAAGCACCAGAAAGGCCTCAAGCTCCCGTGCAAGTAAGAGTACAGGCTCTTTCAATGCTAATGAACAGAATGTTGAAATGATAGACGTCTCAAACAAAGTGCAGGTTAATGCTGACACTTATAATGATGAGCGAGGTCAAAAAAATAAAGAAAAATCTTCTAAAGAAAAAACTGATAAAAACTTAATCAGTCAAAACACCTATGTCCCCGGTGCGGTTGAAGCCTTAACCGCAAACGGAGTCTATGACGGTTCAAGCGCAGCCGGCCGCAGTCAAAACCAAAAAGTCGGCGTTTATAATACCAATCAAAATATCTACGACCGAGAAGAAAACGCCGAACTCGACCGCTATTATAACGAAAATTACGTTAAACACCTTTACGAAAAAAACGAACCCTTGGAAGAAATTGACGAGCTTGTATAAAGAAAGCGCCTCAAATGAGGCGCTTTAATCTGGGGCGAACGATCGGGCTCGAACCGACGACAACCGGTACCACAAACCGGGGCTCTACCAACTGAGCTACGTTCGCCATAACAACAAAACTTATTTACAAATAAAAGAAAAAAAAGTCAAGCATAAAAAATCACAAAACATTATTTTTTATTGTCCCGTTATTAACACTTTATTTTATATTTCAGAATTACAATAGCTCAAATCATAAAATACGGGAAATAAAAATTTATGATAAGCTCATGGAAGACACTTTATAAGCAAGTAAGTCTCGCACTGGTTGGTGCGATGTTTTTTGTTGCCGGCACCACCACAGCCAAAGCCGATGTCTCATCAATTATGATAAATGCCGAAACTGGTGAAGTTTTATCGGCTCAACGTGCAGACAAATTAAGATACCCTGCTTCGTTAACAAAATTGATGACCTTATACATTGCCTTCGATGCGCTTGAAAGAGGAATCATAAAAATGGATGACGAGCTTCCCGTCTCCAGAAAAGCGGCCAACCGCTCTCCTTCCCGTCTGGGCTTAAAACCGGGCAGCAAAATCAGCGTAAGAAAAATCATTGAAGCCTTGATTGTAAAATCAGCCAACGACTGTGCCACTGTTTTAGCAGAAGGTCTTGGATATTCAGAAGAAAACTTTGCTAAAACCATGACCCTTGTTGCCAAAGAACTCGGCATGAAAAATACAACATTCAAAAATGCCTCAGGACTTCCCAACCGCCAACAAAAAACAACCGCTCGTGATATGGCCATGCTGGCAGCCGCCATGTATCACCACTTTCCGCAATACTATGACCTTTTTTCTCTAAGAAAATTTTCTTATCAAGGCAAAACTTATTATACTCATAATCATATTTTGAAAAATTTTGAAGGCGCAGATGGCATGAAAACCGGTTTTACAAATGCTGCCGGCTTTAACATTGTCACCTCAGCCCAAAGAAACGGACAAAGAGTAATCGCAGTCACCATGGGGCATAACACCATCAAATCCAGAGATAAAAAAGTTGCTCAAATGATGGATCAAGGCCTGACCAAACTTGCTTTAAACAGCAAGATGAAAGACGCCAACCTCTATGCTGAAATCTTAAAAGAAGAAAACAAGCCGAACGACATCGAAAAACAGCTTGCAGATAACAGCATTTCAACAACAGACAATACGGAAGAAGAAGAAAACGCTAATCCTCAAATTGAACAAGGCAGTGCCGATACGGAACAAACCATTGCAGCCATAGAAAAAGAACTAGAAGCCACAGCAAGCTGGGACATCCAGGTCGGCGCCTTCTCAAACTACGCTAAAGCGCGTCAATATGCACAAAAAATTCAAAACAAACAATTCAAAAACTGTAATGATTGTGAGATAAAAGTTGAGGCCGCCGAAAGCGCTTCCGCCATTGTCTACAGAGCCAAAATCGTTGGATTCGAAAAAAATGATGCTGATAAAGCATGTAAGCGTTTGAAAAACGCGAGCATATCTTGTATAGTTGTTAAGAACGATTCGGAAACAACTGTAACTATGGCATCAAGGTAATGACACTAAAAACCCCCACCCACAAAGGGCATGTAATCGTCGTCAGCAACGAAAAAGGCGGCACCGGAAAATCAACAATCTCCATGCATCTGGCAATCACACTTCTGCAAGAAGGCTATAGTGTTGCTACTGTTGATTTAGATGGACGCCAAGGTACACTAAGCAAATATATTGAAAACCGCAAAAAATATTGCCGAACCAAAAACATTGACCTGCCGACACCGGCCTCTTTCACTTATGCTCCGCAGGAAGACCTGAGCCTACTCAATGCCAGCAAAGAAAATATTAACAATCGCATAGAAGAATTAAGCCGCGAATACGATGCTGTTATTATAGACACCCCCGGCACCAAAAATTATCTGTTTGAAGAAGCTCATAAACATGCAGATACACTCATAACACCAATGAGCGACAGCCTAATCGATCTAAACGTTATGGCAGACATTGATTTTGCCTCCTCTACCATTGGCAAACCCGGCCATTACGCAAACTTCATCTGGGAAGTTAAAAAGAAAATGGCAATCGAAAATCGTGGCTACCTAAACTGGATTGTTGTTGGCAATAAGACCTCAACTTATAATTCTAAAAACAAAAATCTTGTTTTTGAATACCTCGAAAAACTTGGAAAACTTTTCGGCTTCCGCTTCACCCCCGGATTAAAAGATCGTATTATTTATAAAGAACTCTTTTTAATGGGGCTAACGGTTTTGGATATGCAACACCCCAAACTTCAGATGAAAATGACTATGTCGCATCTGGCAGCCAAAAGAGAAGTCAAATCCATCGCCGAATTTATCTGTCCGGAAGAATAATATCATAAAGGAAAAATAATGAAAGAATTAAGCTTTTTAATGTTTATGGTCGGCTTGTTTTTTGGCCTGACCGTTTTATGCCGCCGTATAACCAACCCCAACCATCCGGACAGAGCAGCATTTTTCATTCCCTCACGCATGATGTTTAACTTGCTCTGGGGCAGTATTTTTTATATCGGCTACGGCATTCTGATGTTTCCGGATTTTTGGCTCCGCCTCTGCCTCAGCTTATTGGCTGCAATTTTACTCGGCTACACATTGATAATGAACAACTTAAAGAAAAAATTATTATCCACTGACGCTAATATTTCACAAAGAGCTAAAAAAATTTTTGACCACGCTATCGAAAAACAAAAATTGCTCGATAAAAATACCAAAAATTATTCTCGGCGCAAAGCTGCAAAAATATTAGGACTTGCCGCTTATGATTTGGAAACACATGAGCTGATTAACAAAAGATTGACCTCTCTGGAAAATGCAAAAAAACACGGGCAAATCAGTAACGATTATCTGAACGAAATCATAAAGCACACCAAGCAAGCGCTGCAAAATTAAGTAACAGTCAATAAAACAAACTTTTATCTTGTTTTTCGGCCGCAAACTGCTAACTTATAAAAAATAAATATCGAGAAAGATAAAAGGAGTCCCGAGATGATAAACATTGTCAAAACCCAGCCTTATTCTGATCAAAAAATGGGCACCGGCGGCTTACGCAAAAAGACTAAAGTCATGATGCAGCCCAACTATTTTGAAAACTTTATCCAAAGTGTGTTCAACGCCATCGGCGGAGTAAAAGGCAAGACCTATGTTGTCGGCGGTGACGGCAGATTTTTCAATGCCGAAGCGATCCAAAGATTCATTAAAATGGCAGCCGCTAACGGCGTAAAAAAATTAATCATCGGGCAAAACGGCTTCATGTCAACACCGGCAGGCTCTAATGTTATGCTAAAAAATCACACCGACGGTGGCTTCATCTTTTCGGCTTCGCATAACCCCGGAGGCGAAAACGGCGACTTTGGTGTAAAATATGCCAACGAAACAGCCGGACAAGTCCCTACCGCTGTCACAGATAGAATATTCGAAGAATCAAAAAAAATCAGCGAATATAAAATCTGCGATTCTAAAGACATTGATTTAAAAAATTTAGGATTGCAAAAACTTGAAGACATGGAAATTGAAGTAATAGACCCTGTTGCAGATTATGTTGAAATGATGCAAAGGATTTTTGACTTTGATGCTCTAAAACAATTATTCAAAAGCGGCTTTACGATTCGCTTTGATGCAATGAACGCCGTTACCGGCCCCTATGCGATTCGTATTTTTGAAGAAATTTTAGGCGCAGCCAAAGGCTCGGTTATCCGCGCCACCCCACTTCCTGATTTTGGTGGCCTTCACCCTGACCCGAACCTAATTTATGCCAAAGATTTGGTTGACTTTATGTATTCGGATAAAGCCACCGATTTTGCCGCTGCAAATGATGGCGACGGCGACCGTAATATGATATTGGGACGCAAGTTTTTTGTAACACCGAGCGATAGTCTGGCAATTTTAACCGATAATTGCAAACTCATCCCTGCTTACAAAAACGGAATATACGGCGTTGCAAAGTCAGCAGCCACCTCAACGGCTGTCTGCCGCGTTGCCGAAAAGAACAACATTCCTTATTATGTTGTTCCGACCGGTTGGAAATACTTTGTAAACCTGATGGATTCTAACAGAATTACACTTTGCGGAGAAGAAAGCTTCGGTACCGGCTCCTCCCACATCCGAGAAAAAGACGGCATTTGGGCGATCCTGTTTTGGTTAAGCATCATTGCCAAGACAGGAAAAACCGTTGAAGAGATCACACGTGAAAACTGGAAAAAATACGGCCGCAGCTATTATATGCGTTTTGACTACGAAGGACTTGACACCACAGTTGCCGACAAGTTAATGGCCGACTTAGAAGCCAAACTTCCGTCACTCAAAGGCAAAAAATTTGGCAGTTACGAAGTCAAAGAAGCCGCACCTTTCGTATACAATGATCCAGTTGATGGCTCCGTCACCAAAAACGGTTTGGTAATTGATTTCACCAATCAGGCCAAAATCACTTACCGCCTATCAGGCACTGGCTCCAGCGGCGCAACCTTACGCGTTTATCTGGAACTGCCAGAATACAACGACTTTGACCAAGATACATTAGAGACATTGCAGCCTCTTCTGAAAATTGCGTCAGACGTTGCAGAAATTCAACAAAGAACAGGTAAGACCAAAGCGGATGTTAATACCTAAAATACTATATGGCGTTTTACTTGGGCTGTTCATTTCCGTACCGGCAAGTCAATCACTTGCCGGACTATACGGTTTTACGGAAGGAACGCCACTCTCGCCTGACGAAAAAATCTTAAATATGCCCTCCCCTCCGGCAAATATTCCAAATTATCGCAGTTTAATGCGTGATAATATCGAAATGCTGATTGGCTATGCTCAGGCCAGAAAACCAGATTTTCAAATCATTCTTCACGAAGGCGTCGACATTTTATATAAAGGCTTGTGGGAATACCATTTAAGCGGTTATCAAAACGCCCGCGGAAATGGTGACGATAAATCCGATCCCAGCTTTTTAAGCGGTAAAGATTTAACACTGCCCAAAGAATATCAATTAGACAGCCATTTGGACAACCCGTTTTTCAAAAAAATAAATGCCATAATTTTTAACGACTTATATTGCTCTCCGCGAAAATTAGATAAAGACCTATTAAAAACAAACATACGCCTCGGAGCAATCAGCCACTGCCCTTCTATAGAGGCTTATGACCAAGCCGCCGCTCTTTCAGTAAAAGAAAATCTGTTATTTTACGGATTTTTGAATTTATCAACTGCCTTTGGCTATATTGCCAACCAACCGATAATCAACGAAAATGCACGCAATATTTTCAACGTAAAAGATGCATCGAATATATCTTTCTTATTAGATAACAGACGTTACAAAAACAGAGACGAACTTATCAGTGACGTACGCAAATCAAACTATGATATTGTTGTTATTGATCCGATTTTTCATGACGGCAGCATTTTCACCCAAGAAGAAGTTGATCTAATGAAATTCAAAAAAAGCGGTCCTAAACGACTCATAATTGCCCGACAAAACATTACCGAAGCCTTCACCAAAGACTACTATTGGCAAGATGACTGGAACAAACATCTTCCCTCTTGGATAAAAAGAGCTTCTTTAAGCAGCAAAAACGGCTTCATCACCGAATACTGGCAAGAAGAATGGAAAAAGATTATATCACAATATTTCCGTGGTATTGTATTAAGCCGTTATGATGGTGTTTTCCTAACCGGCATAAACAACCACCAATATTTTGAATCATTAACCCCGCTGGAGTAAAAGCATGAACGAAGTAGAAATATTAGACATCTCTCGTGAGGCCGTATTTACCTTGCTTAAGGTCGTAACACCGGTCCTTCTGGTTGCTTTGTTTGTGGGTTTAATTATTGGTATTTTTCAGGCCTTGACACAAATCCAAGAAATGACTTTGGCTTTTGTACCTAAAATAATCTGCGTATTTTTAACAATCATTCTCCTCTTTCCGTTTATGGTAAACCAAATGAGAATGTTATCAGAAACCCTGTTTGATAAAATAACCAGTGGCGGTTAAAGAAAAATAAATGCAGCAGCTTTTACACATAGAAGTCTATAAATACCTGCTGATATTTCTGCGTATCGGCTCGGCTATTATGCTCATGCCGGGCTTTATGACGACCTATATCAACATGAGATATCGCCTAAGCATTGCTCTAGGGATAAGTGTTGTGCTGTATCCATTTTTAGCTGATATTCTGCCGCCGCCGCCAACAGATTACCTTGACCATGTCAAAATGTATATGCTTGAAATCACTTACGGTGTTTTCTTTGGGTTAATGATGCAAGTCACTTTCACCGCCTTGAGTCTGGCAGGCAATTTTGCCGGTACGGCAATCGGCTTTTCAAACGCTCAACTCTTTGACCCCAGCACACAAACCCAATCCATCGTACTGGAAAGCTTTTTCAGCATAACCGCACTGACAGTAATATTTGTAACAGACTTGCACCACACAATGCTGTCAGCCGTTATATCCAGTTATGAACTGTTTCCGGCCGGCTCATCTCTACCCGACGGAGACATGGCCAACTACATGGGCCAAGCGCTTGGAGAAAGCTTTGCCACGGGCTTCCGCTTAGCCTCTCCATTTATTGCTTTCACAATAATATTTTACTCCGGCATGGGATTAATATCACGATTAATGCCACAACTAAACATTTTCTTTTTATCATTGCCCTTGCAATTATATTTAGGCATCGGCTTGTTGTTTATCACCCTTCCGGCCATAATATTCTGGTTTGTGGAATATTATGAGCGAAGCCTTATGGCCTTTCAAAATTAGGAGCGTTTCATGGTAGCCGAAGACGAAGATGAAGCCTCCA
Organism: uncultured Pseudomonadota bacterium; assembly: GCA_949295935.1. Lineage (GTDB taxonomy): Bacteria > Pseudomonadota > Alphaproteobacteria > RF32 > CAG-239 > HGM16780. Next base: position 28,026 of record CASFMW010000002.1, read on the forward strand.
AGACGGAAGAACCGTCGGAACGAAAAATCAGCAAAGCCAAAGAAGAAGGCGACATTGCCATTTCGCAAGACGCCAAAAGCTTTATCATGCTAACCGGTATGCTGTTTGTCGTATGGCTAATAATCCCGCTCATGGGCAAAATGTTCTATGACTACTTTGGCAAATTCATCTTGGTACCGGAAACCATTCCTACCGATTCGCGCCATTTAAGACTGCTTTTTTTCAACTGTTTTGTAGATTTAATAAAGATATTGGGAATACCTCTGGCAATTTTTATGGTTTTAGGCATAGCCGCCAGCTTGATGCAAACCGGTTTCATTTATGCTCCAAAAAAATTAATGCCTGATTGGAATAGACTAAACATTTTTGCAGCTTTGACTAAATTCATTAATATGAAAAAGATTGTCGAAAGCTTAAAAGGTATTATTAAAATAACCATCATCAGCTGGATAGCTGTTGTTGTCTTAACACCTTATTTGAGCAAAAGCGAACTCATGCCTGACATGGCAACGCAAAATATCTTAAAATTAATTCACCATATTGTAATATTACTGATATTCACAGTCGTCATCGCCGTATTGGTTATCGCAGTCGCCGACTATGCCTACCAAAAATACACTCATTTGAAAAAACTGCGCATGACCAAACAAGAGGTCAAAGAAGAATACAAACAAACCGAAGGTGATCCTTTGGTAAAATCGCGTATCAGACAAATACGTAACGAAAGAGCCCGCCGCCGCATGATGGACAATGTTCCCAAAGCAGATGTTGTCATCGTCAACCCGACGCATTATGCCGTTGCTCTTGAATATAAAATGGAAAAAATGGATGCACCTGTTGTTGTTGCCAAAGGTCTTGACAACATAGCATTAAGAATTCGTGAGATTGCAGAAGAACACGATATTCCGATTGTCGAAAATCCACCTTTAGCAAGAGCACTTTTCGCATCTGTTGAATTAGATCACACCATACCGGAAGAACATTTTAAAGCCGTAGCCGAGGTAATAGGATATGTTATGCAGCTTAAAAACCAAACGACCCGATAAATATCTTGAAAAGCGCCTGCTTTTCTTGTCATACGCTCTTGTCGGACTAATGACCACCGTGATAATGTTCATGCTTTATCCGCAATACTCGGTATATTTATTGCTGTTAACATTGTTTATCAGCTCTTTCTGCCTATGGTCAACCATAAAAACTTTACAAGCCGGAGAAGAAGCCATCAGCTACGGCGGCTTTGCCAATGAGCTGTTAAAAGAAGAACATCAAGGCGAAAGAATTGACAATTCTTCCGGAGAGGCCGTTTTAGAAAACGATTACGCCCGAGACTTTTTTAAAGGAGAAACAGTGCTAAACACACTGCGCCGCCGCATGAGTGAAAACCGCCAAAACAAAACGGCTTGCGAATTGCTTGAAAGAGCCCTTGAAAATTTAAGCAAAGAAAAAGTAAACATCGCACTTTACAGAAACGACGGCAACGCCAGAGGCTATGTTCCTGAAGAATGGTACGAAATCACTCTCCGCCCGATGTATCTGAAAAAAACAGATATATTCTCCGGCGCTTATTCCATAAAAAAAATAAAAAAAGATACCTACTTTTATTGGACAATAAAAGATATCACAGCACAAAAAAACATGGAGCAAATCTTTCAAAGTGAAAGCCGGGGGCTGCACGATTTTCTGGACTACTTGCCTGCCGGATTATATATATGCAATAAAGATTATAAAATAGAATACGTCAATCATGCATTGGCCAAACTTCTGCAAAGCAGCCGCGAAGATTTAACCGGAAAAAATCTGAAAGACTATTTAGCCACCAACTCCCCTCTTCCTCCTGCCCACACGGCGTCTTGGCAAGGCAACCTCTACCTTCTGAGCGGAAACGAGGTAAAAGAATGCTATGCCGCCCAAGAAAACTTCCGCGAAAACTCTGAAATAAAGACCAGAGGTGTCATTATAAACGGGCTCATCAGCAGCAAAGAATTGAGCGAACAACATAAAGAAGACGTTGACCGCATCAGCTGGTTGTTTGACTTTGCACCGATAAGTATCATTCATTGCAATAAAGAAGGAACAATAATAGAGCTCAATGATGCTTCATCAAAATTTTTAGGACAAGACAGCGCAAAACTTAATGGCAAAAACATTTTAGAGATTATAAAAGACGAAGAAAAAGAAAGCCTGAGAGAAGAACTGAGCAAACTCCAGAGCAAAGAAAAATCATCTTCATGCATTGATGTTCACCTAAACATCACCCGTGACGAAAAAGTTGCCACTTTTTACATTTCTCCGATTCGCGGCCTTCATGAGGGACCTGAAGCAGAACCTTGCGGTTTCAGCATATACTTTTTAGACGCAACCTCCAGAAAAAATCTTGAGCTCCAATATGCCCAAGCCCAAAAGATGCAAGCTTTGGGACAAATGGCCGGCGGCGTTGCCCATGACTTTAACAACCTCTTGACCGCAATGATAGGATTTTGCGACTTGCTCATGCAGCGTCATGGCGTCGGAGACCCATCATTCAGTGATATTATACAAATCAAAAACAACGCCAACCGCGCAGCCGGATTAGTCCGACAGCTTTTAGCTTTTTCGCGCAAACAACCCTTAAAACCAAAACTGATTGACGTAACCGAAAACTTTGTTGAACTAAATCACATGCTCAAGCGAGTTATTGGAGAACAAGTCACTCTGAAATTTTATCATGGAAGCGACTTAGGCTATATAAGAGTTGACCCCGTACAGTTTTCTCAAGTTATAATCAATTTAGCAGTCAATGCCAAAGATGCAATGAACAACCGCGGCACTTTAACCATCTCCACCCATACGGAAACCTTGCTGGAGCCCTACCAATTCGGAGCAGACACAATCGCTCCCGGAGACTTTGTCGTTATTGAGGTTAAAGACACCGGCTGCGGTATTCCGATAGAAAATCTGAGCCGTATTTTTGAACCATTCTTCTCAACCAAGCAAAATGTTGTTGGCTCCGGAACCGGACTGGGGCTGGCAATGGTTTATGGTATTGTACGCCAAACCGAAGGCTTTATAAAAGTTCAAAGCATCATCGGCAAGGGAACAACTTTTTCAATATATCTTCCTCGCTTTGAAAATAATGAAGAAGAAACCAAGACCATTCAGAACGAAACCAAAGAGATAATAAAAGCCAGCAACGGCTCTCCGATTCTTACTGTTCAAGAAAAAATTGTCCCAACACAAGGCTCAAATGCAAAATTGATTTTTGGGCTAAATGTTTCCGCAATTGACCGCAACCACGAAAACAGCCTTTCCGAAAACGAAAATATAAGAATACTTTTTGTTGAAGACGAAGATTCTGTTCGTACTTTTGCCGTCCGAGCACTAAAGAAAAAAGGCTATGAAGTAATCGGCTGCAATTCGGCAGAAAACGCACTTGACTTTATCAAAGATGACAAAGATTTTCAAATGATGATAACAGATATGGTTATGCCGGGAATGAACGGCGCCGAGCTTGCAAAAACAGTCAAAGAGCAGATTCCCAACATAAAAATAATCTTAGCCTCAGGCTATTCAGAAGAAATCGCCCGCAGAGAGCTTGCTGGCTCAGACGAATTTGCCTTTATCGCCAAACCATTCAGCTTAGGAGACTTGACTAAAAAAGTATTTGATGTCTTAAATAGTAAAGACTAAAACCCAAACAGGACATCAAACCACATGAGCACAACACAGCTTCCGTTGGAATTTTACCATCGCCCATATATGAGCAAAGACGACTTTATGCCAGCCGCCTGCAATTTTGAAGCATACCGGCTTATCGATTCGTGGCCGGTCTGGACTTATTTTGCGGCTTGTATATACGGACCTGAAGGCTGTGGCAAAACCCATTTGGCCAATATATTTTCAGAAAAAGTATCTATTATTGAACATTATCCATACAAGATTCCATACATCAAAGCCCAAGAATTAACCTTAGAGATGCCGCGACAGCTTCTGAGCAAACACTTCTGCCTGATAGTCGAAGACCTAAACAACAACATCAATCAAGAAGCGCTGTTTAATCTATATAACATATATCGTGATGAAGGCGGCTGTATTTTATTCACCAGCAACGAGGCCCCTGCCAGAATAAACTTCAGCTTACCGGACCTGCGTTCGCGAATGAATATTGTTCCAAGCATTGAAATTAAAGAACCTGATGATGACTTGCTGTCCGCTTTGTTGGTAAAATTATTCATGGACAGACAGATAACAATTACTCCGGATTTAATAAAATATATTCTAGCCAACATGCAACGATCATTTTCCTACGCGCGAAAATTAGTAGCCGAGACAGATCGTGTCTCACTGGCAAACAAACGTGCCGTTAGCCTTCAGATTATAAAGGAAGCAATGAGCAATCTTGCGGACAAACGTCAAGGCGAACTTTTCTGATAAATAAAAATTTTTTTGAGGTTAAGAAAAAAAATTAACTTGATTTTTAATATTTTTACTATATACATACGAACGTGAATGTATATATAAGGAATTGAAATGGCACGCAGAACGAAAGAAGAAGCAGAGCAAACCCGCAAAGACATTGCACTGGCAGCTCTCGAAGTATTTTGTGAAAAAGGCTATTCCAAAACAACTTTTGATGAAATAGCTAAGAGAATAAATCTAACCAAAGGCGCCGTCTATTGGCATTTTCGCAACAAAGCTGATATTTTAACAGCCATAATCAGAAAAGCCTTTGAAATTACCAGAAAAGAAATAGAACAGCGAATACCCAATAAAGTTGATTCGCTTCGCGTCATCCAACAATATCTGAAAGAAGAAATTGCGCTGATAAAAAAAAGCAAAATTTTTCACCAATTTTTATTTTTTGTGATATACCAAATGGAGTGGTCCGAAGCGATTCTCAATAAAGTAAGCTCCGAAATAAAAGACATAGAAAATTTCAACGGAGACTTTATAAAACAGGCACTGATAAACGCAAAAGAAAGCGGAGAAATCAGCGCCGATATTGATATAGAAGAAACCAGAATTATGATAACCTGTCTGTGGCAGGGAATAATTAAACAAGCCGTCGACCCTAAAGCCGATAGCTCACAAATTGAAAAATTAATTGACACCAGCTTTGATATTTTAATCAAAGGCATGCAAGAAGGAAGGTAAGACGATGAAAGTAGGAAAAGTAAGCAACAGAAGAATCTTAAAACAAACAGCAGTCCTGCTGCTGTGCGTCGGTGCTGGCTGGTACCTCAAAGGAAAAATGACGCCCTCCATGGGAGGCATGTCCGGCATGAACCGTGAAGCTTTTGTTTTAATCCAAGGACTAGAAGAAGCAGACATCAGCGCCAAGCAAAGCTACATCGGACACGTAGAAGCCATTAAAAGCGTCAATGTTATTCCGCAAGTCAGCGGCTATGTTGAAAAAGTTTTGTTCCAAGAAGGTAGCTTCGTTGAAGAAGGTGACATTCTGTTCATAATTGAACAAAAAAAATATCAAGCAACCGTAGAGCTCAGAAAAGCAGAACTTGAAAGCGCAAAAGCAAATTTAGTCCGTGCAGAAAGAGACTTCAAACGTCAGGCCCAACTTTCTAAGCAAAACTACGCTTCAAAAGCAACCTTTGATACGGCAGAAAGCAATTATTTACAAGCCAAAGCAGCCGTTGCACAAGCTGAAGCAAACTTAGATCTGGCCGAAATTGACTTAGGCTATACCGTCATTAAAGCCCCGATTAGTGGCTATATCGGAAAAGCCTTGGTTACAGAAGGAAACTACGTCAGCTCCTCTGCTCAAAACTTGGCCCGTATTGTTCAAACCAATCCGATTCGAGTTGCTTTCTCAGTATCAGATAAAGAATATTTGGCAAGCAAAATCCTCAGACAACAAAACGGCGAAGAAAGCATCCGTAGTGAAATTATTCTACCAAACGGTCAAACAATTGAAAATCACTTCAAATCACGTTTTACGGATAATGAAATCAACACAGATACAGCAACAATCGCTGTCTATGCTGAATACAAAAATGACGAAGGGTTGTTAATCCCCGGAAACTACGTTGATATAAAGATTGGCCCCAAAAAAACCCAAACCAGCTTGCTCGTTCCGCAATCTGCTGTAGCACAAGACGAGCACGGCAACTATGTTATGGTCGTCAAAGATGGCATAGCCGAAGAACGTCGTGTTACTTTGGGCGAAACAATCGGAACGAAACAAGTTGTTAAAAGCGGCTTAAACAAAGATGACAAAGTTATCATTCAAGGTCTGCAAAAAGCCAGCAACGGTGCTAAAGTTAAGGCTCAACTGATTGTTGAAGAAAAACTTCCGACCATCAGCAACACGGATGAGCCCACCAAAGTTGAAAAAAACCATCCGGTAGCAACCGCCATACAGGCCCAAGAAGTTGATGTTAATTCACCGATAATTAACAATCAAGTCAGTTTCGAGCAAGAAACCCAAGAAGAACAATCGGAAGTGGAGGAATAAGAATAAATGTTTTCAAGAATATTCATTGAACGCCCACGTCTGGCAATGGTTATTTCCATTGTCTTGACACTGGCGGGAGCAATCTCTGTATTCTCACTCCCAATTTCATTATATCCGGAAATCACCCCGCCGATGGTAACGGTATCCGCCAATTATCCCGGAGCCAGTGCCGATGTTTTGGCTAAAACGGTAGGTATTCCGATTGAACAAGAAATCAATGGTGTTGAAGACATGTTATACATGGATTCTTCATCACAAAACGATGGCTCATATTCCTTATCTGTTACATTTGAAGTTGGTACAGATCCGGATATGGCACAAGTTAAGGTGCAAAACCGTGTTCAACAGGCCACACCGAAACTTCCGAGCGAGGTTCAAAGACAAGGTATCAGCGTAACTCGTCGTTCGTCTGATATTTTAGGCTTTTTGAGCGCACGCTCACCTAAAGGAACACATGATACCAAGTTCATCAGTAACTATGTTGAAAATAACATCAAAAACAACTTGGCTCGTATTAACGGTGTCGGTGAAGTTAGCGTACACGCCTCTCCTCTGAGTATGCGTGTTTGGTTAAATGCAAACAAACTCAGCGCCTTAAACTTGCCGGTTGCAAATGTTATTGCCGCCATTGAAGGACAAAACTATCAACCCTCATTAGGTAGCATTGGCGCCATGCCGGGTGACGGCGACCAACAAATGGTCTATACCCTGCAAACACAAGGCCGTATTAACGAGGCCGAAGAATTCGGAAACATCATTGTCCGTACGGCCGAAGACGGAGGCTTGGTCAAACTAAAAGACGTTGCCAAAGTTGAAATCGGAACAGAAAGCTATAGTGTTGAATCAACCCTTGACGGCGGCCCGTCCGTTTCAATTTCCTTAAACCTGTCATCAGGCGCTAACGCGTTGGAAACCATGGAAGCCGTAAAACAAGAACTGAAGAGAATGGAACAACTCTATCCTGAAGACTTCCAAGTTGATATCACTTATGATGCAACTCTGTACATTATCTCATCAATCGAAGAAGTTATCTTCACCTTGGTTTTGACCTTTGCATTGGTTATCGGCGTATGCTACCTGTTTTTACAAGACTGGCGCGCAACTTTAGTTCCATCATTAACCATTCCGGTATCTTTGTTTGCCACCTTTGCCGTCATGATGGCCTTAGGCTACAGCATCAACTTGTTGACCTTGTTCGGCTTGGTATTGGCAATCGGTTTGGTGGTTGATGACGCGATTGTGGTTGTTGAACGTGTTTTGTATTTAATGGAAACAGAAAACTTAACCCCGAAAGAAGCAACAATTAAAGCGATGGAACAAGTTTCCAGCGCGGTTGTCGCTACAACCTTAGTGTTGTTAGCAATTTTCGTTCCGGTCGGATTCATGGGTGGTATTACCGGTAAGATTTATCAACAATTTGCAATTACGATTTCAACATCTGTTGCTTTCTCAGCATTAAATGCGTTGACCTTATCTCCAGCACTATGCGCCACCATACTCCGCCCGATAAAAGAAGTAAAATCAGGCCCCTTGCACATATTCAACATGATTTTGAATAAAGCCCGCAACCGTTATGTTGGCGTTATAGCGATTATAGCACGAAAAGTCAGCGTTATTGCGCTTATTCTCGGCATGTTGATTCTTGGCAACTTCGCCTTTTTGAAAACCAGCCAAACCTCATTCATTCCGAATGAAGACCAAGGCGTTATCTTGGCCAACTTCCAATTGCCGGAAGGTGCTTCATTTGAAAGAACGAGAGAATTGATAAAGAAACTCTATCCAACCATTAAAGCAGAACCAGGCGTCAGCAATGTCATGTCGATTATCGGCTTCAGCTTGATTGGTGGTAGTGGTGAAAACGTAGCTTTCTCAGTCATTACGCTGGATCCATGGAACATGCGTAAAGATGAAGAACTCTATTCTACCAACATTTTGAACCGTATTAAGGCTAAGATAGCCAACACACCGGAAGCAGAAATCAACATGTTTGAATTTCCGGCCATTCCGGGCTTGGGTACAAGTGGCGGTATGGATTATCGTTTACAGTCTTTGGACAGCTCTGATGCAAATGAGTTATACAGCACGATGCAAGGCTTTTTAGGACGGTTAAATTCATCACCGGCCATCAACTACGCCTACTCGACTTATACCTCACAAACGCCGCACATAAACATTGAAATCGAGAAAGAAAAAGCCGAAAGTATGGGGATTTCTATCGGAGATATTTATACCATTTTGCAAAACTACCTTGGTTCAACTTATGTAAACGACGTAAACTTCGGAACACAGGTTAATAAGGTTATTATTCAATCAGATTGGCCGTTCCGTAAGGATGTTGATTCAATTAAGAACTTATATGTTCAAAACAAAAACGGCGACATGGTTCCTCTTGGAACGGTTATAAAACTGAATAAAGTTTTAGCTCCGAGAACAATCGAACGCTATAATCAATATCCGGCAGCAACAATCACCGCCGTTCAAAGCCAAGACATGAGTACCGGTCAAGCCATGGCCGAGGTTGAAGAGTTATCAAAACTCTTACCGAAAGGCTACAGCTACCAGTGGTCTGGCATGAGCTTCCAAGAAAAAGGAACAGAAGGACAAATCGGCGCATTGATTATTCTGGCGATCACCTTTGGTTACTTGTTCTTGGTTGCACAGTATGAAAGCTGGGCAATGCCTTTGCCGGTGTTGACATCAATTACCGTCGCGATGTTGGGTGCCTTTGCCGGATTGTTCATCACCGGATTACCATTGAGTATTTACGCTCAATTAGGCTTAATCTTGTTGGTCGGTTTAGCTAGTAAGAACGCTATTTTGATTGTTGAGTTCTCTAAAGAAGAACGTGAAAGAGGCTCCTCAATCGTCAAAGCGGCCACCACCGGCACAAAAGAACGTTTCCGTGCGGTCTTGATGACAGCCTTCACCTTCATTTTGGGTGTATGGCCGATGATTGTCGCCACAGGCGCTGGTGCATCAAGCCGTATTGCGATCGGTGTTCCGGTATTCTACGGCATGTTGCTGGGAACCGCCGGCGGCTTGCTCGTCATTCCGTTGCTTTACGTATTGTTTGAAACAATCCGTGAAAAAGTAAGCGGCAAGAAATAAAAAAAACACAATCAACAAAAATACCTCACAGAACGTGAGGTATTTTTTATACAAAATAAAGAAATTTGTGTTATAATTAAAAAAAAGGAAAAAAAGATGAATGACACAATACTAAAAAAAAGAATATCAAGACCAAAAACAAAAAGTGCAATATTGCACAATTGGAAAAGAAACCATCATCATCCCTAGCAGTTATAAGGGAGACAAAGACCTATTTGCCGATGACCTTTTCAGCTATGAAGAAGAAGCTGAAAAATATAGAAAACATAATCAAACCTGCGCACAGGGAGAAGAACTTGATGCCGCCATGATACAAACGGGCGATATATCGTTTCTTCCTCCATTTGACTTGGTCAAGTCCGGAAAGTCAAAGTCAGAGATAATAAAAAAAGCGACTAAAAGAGCCTTAAGACACTATCGCACCGCCCTCAAAAAAACCGAACGCCACAATAAAGAATATCCAGATACACATCTTCCGGTAAAAATGGATAAAGAAACTTTAGAAAAATTAGATAAAAAGCACCAACCCAATGTGCTGCCAAAATTATGGATTTAAAACCACAAAATTCACGTTTTAATGACGGCATTCTCAAGCGCCATGCCCATGAAGCACTCATCTACTTAAATTGCAACAACTATGCCGAAAAAATTCCTTATTTTGTTATCAAAAAAGGAAAAACATCTAAAGGAAAAACCTATTATGTAACATCCGTAACTCAGCTAGCTCCTCAAGACTGTCACCCCATGATCCACGGACTAAAAAACGGCAGCACCAAAGAAGCAGAACAATTAGCTCAAAAGATTGAAAACTATCGCTGCAAAGGCGGAAAAACCGTTTATAAAATTGCAGACCAAAACAACATAAGCCATCTTTATAGCTATACTGGAAAAGACGTAAAATTTTATGAAATGTCACGCATAAATCTTGCTGAAAGCAGCTATAAACAAGCATTAGATTATTATAAAAATAAAGATTACGAACAAGCCCTATCTTGTTTTAATGAAATGAGAAAAAACGGTTTTGACGGCGCAGACATTCGTAATGACATGGCCATTACTTACTACAATTTGGGTGAATACGAAAACTGCATAAAAGAATGCCAAGAGGTTTTAAAAACTGGAGAAAAAGAGCTTTACGCCGCCGCAAATTACAATGCCGGAAAAGCCTACGAAAAACTTGGCAATAAAGACAAAGCCTTAAAAAATTATCAACTTGCCCAGCAAAGAGATCCCGATGAAAAAGCCTACCAAAGCGCCATTCAACGATTGTCAAACCATGCTCATACTTTTTCAAATAACAGCAAATCAAGAAGTTAAGCAAAAACATCTTGACAATCTTCTCCTGCGTGATACAAACACTATGTAAACTATATTATTAATTTTAAACAATATCATTATGGAAAAAAAAGATGTTATATCAGCCATAGAACAGCTGATGAAGGAAAATGGACTTAGTCAAGAAGAACTTATCGCTTATTGGAACACCCCTCAGGAGGCACCAAAAAAACAAGAAAACGAATGCCAGAAATACCCGTTTGGGGTTATGTATGATGACGGAACATGCTCTTGGGAACCTCAAAAAGAAAAAGAAATTTGGGGAATCATCTTTTATGGACACGTTATCAGTTTAAAAAAATCAAAAGAAAAATTAACCTGGAACAAAGCTATCGAATATTGCCAACAAATAAAAATAGGTAAAATGAAAGGCTCTGCCGGCTCCAAAACTTTTTGGGAAACTCTTCAAATGCAAGAACAAAAAATAATAGAGCTCAATAAATTTATTCATCAACTTGGCGGAGACGAAATTTCTGGAGTTTTTTGGACAAATAAACAATATGACCATAACTGGGCTTATTTTGCCTTCTTTACAGATAGAAACCATAAAAAAAACGGAATATCTGAATACTTCAAAAGCATAAAAATATTTGTCCGTCCGATTTTATCCTTAATATAAAAATTCTATCATTATGAACGAAAAGATCTAAAATCTAAAAATAAATATCCCCTGTCCATGAACTGTCCAATTTTTGGGGGACAGTTCACCAATGGGGGATATTTATTTTTTAAAGACTTAATTTGTCAACGTTTCAAAATCAACAAATAATTATCATGATAATCCAAACCAGAAGGATATTGGCAGGTCATATCTTCAACATTGCAAAGAATCAACAAACCACGATCTGTTGCATAAAAAAACTTACCCGTTAGAGGTTCAACTCCTGCTGCAACGCATAATTCCGAAACTTTTTTTAACTCAGCAACCAATGTCTTGAAATCAGAAAATTCCAACAAATTTTCGCCCAACCGATCACTATAAAGTGCAACCGATAACGGTTTAACCCTTTGCGTACGAGAGTGAATAACAAGACTTGGTGAAATTCGGTAACCGATAATCCGCCCGTTTTCAGGAAGATACTCCGTAGATTCAACCAAATTTTCATAAACATAGCGCGGCTCGGTATAGTCATCTACTTTATCAGGCAATTTTCCATTCCAAATCGGCTCACCTGCCGGACCATCATAAACACCAGCCTTACCGGAAAGTTCATCTTGAATCCGTCTACGTTGTTTAGAAACATTACGCAAACAAATAATAAAAAAAGCAACAAAAATAACAGCAGAAACAATAATAGTCCCTAACAAAAGGTTTTGATCCATAATTATACCGGAATATTTATTGAGGCTTATATGACCGGATCCTCATAATTATACATAATGATATTTAACTCAATTTTTAACCTACCATCTCCCCTAAAATTGTCAACTCAAAACACCAGAGAATTTTGCATGAATAATAAAGAGCAAAAAATTTTAGTATACTAAATGTCAAAAAGCTCGGAGAACGAGACGAATAATAAGATTTAAGGAAGGAAAAAGCGCAGCGTACAGAGTAGTACGTGAGCATTTTTCCTATCCGCAAAATCTGTATTAGTCGACCACAGAGCGAACTTGTAAAACTGGGTAGAATAGTACAGATAGAGGCATTTCTAGCTGCGAGAAAAATTTTAGTGGGTACATGAATTTTTCGAGACAGCGTAAAATGCCTCTAGATGTGCTGTTATGCACAGTTTAACTTTTTATTTGGCGATCATAGCCGTAAACTCAGCCTCCGACACCACCTTGCCATCAACAAGGGATTGTCCACGGAAAACATAAACACGACCATGCTCTTTGATTTTTTCAACATGCATTCTGAGCTGATCTCCGGGTTTCACTGGTTTGCGGAATTTTACACCGTCAATCGACATAAAGAAAACGCCTTTTTTGTTTTCTTTATAGTTTTCAAAACTTGAGATAACCAAGGCACCGGCTGTTTGAGCCATTGCTTCAATTTGCAAAACACCAGGCATTACCGGATTTCCGGGGAAATGTCCTTGGAAAAATTCTTCATTCATGGTAACATTTTTAAGACCAACACCTTTTTCACCGGGAATTTCAACCTCAAGACGGTCAACCAACAAAAACGGATAGCGGTGCGGAAGCATATCCATAATTTCTTCAACGGTATAAATTTTATTTTCAGCCATTTTCTTTCCTTTACTATATCAAAATAAAAACTATTTTTTACCAACCTTTTGCAAATATGCAACTTGACGCATAAAATCTTTAAACTTAACGGCGGGAGACCCCATCATAATCTCCCCGGGAGCAATATCGCGCATAATACCGGATTGAGCTGCAATCTGAGCTCCACTACCAATATTCAGATGATCAGCAAAACCGGTCTGACCACCACAAACCACATAATCGCCAAAGGTGCAACTTCCGGCAATTCCGGTCTGCGAGACAACAACACAACAATTCCCCAAACGGTCATTATGAGCAATTTGTACTAAATTATCAATCTTGGTACCGTCTCCGATAACCGTATCATCAAGAGCGCCGCGGTCGATACAAGTATTTGCCCCGACCTCAACATTGTTGCCAATAATCACACGCCCGACTTGCGGAATTCTCTTATGCTGGCCTTCCACCATCATAAAACCAAAACCATCTTGTCCAATACGTGCCCCGCAATAAATATAACAATTGTCACCAATAATCGAATAAGAAATTGAGGCATTGGCGCCGATTCTGGTATTATTACCGATTTGGCAATGATGCCCGATAACAACATTTGGCTCAATACAACAATTTTCACCAATACAAACACCTTCACCAATAACCACGCCGTCCGATACAATCGAACCTTGTCCAATGATTGCCGTCGGATGAATTTTTGCGGTCGAGGCAATATTTGAAAATTGCTGTTGCTCAGCATATAATTCCTGATTTAATTTCAAGAAAGCCAGCTTCGGGTTAGCTGCCACTAAAACGGCAACATTCTCCGGCACAAAAGGAGCAAGCTCTTCTGTGGTAACACAAGCCGAAGCCTTTATTTCTGCAGCTTTTTCTTTGGCCTTTTTATCATAGAAAAAGCAGATCTCGGCCTCTTGCGCTTTTTCCATCGGCGCAATATTTTCAATCATTATCTGGGCCTTGGAGGGCTGCTTAAGTTCTGCCCCGCAAATCTCAGCAACCTTTGCCAAAGCAAAAGGACCATTATTAATATAAAAGCGAGTATCAACCATAACGTTCTCCTACAGTCTTGCACCAAAGTTCAAGCGGAAAATTTCTGTTTCATCATAGCTCTTCTTAACAACCGGAATAGCAAAGTCAATATCGATATTACCCATCGGAGACTGCCAGGTCAAACCGACACCGGTAGCCACACGCGGTGAAGAAGAATAGTAAACATCTTCGGTATTAATACCGTCCGGCTTACCGATCATACCGACATCAACAAAGGTACGGCCACGAATTCCGAGCTCATCCAATCCCATCGGGAACGAAAGCTCGGTTCCGCCATAGAACATCCAGTTTCCGCCCAAAGCATCATCTGTCTTCTTATCTCTTGCGCCAACGCCACCATATTCAAAACCACGCATATTATAGCCACCCAAGAAATAACGATTCATCAAACGAACATCTTTTCCGTTATAACCGGTAATATAACCACCGTTAGCAAAGAACTTTAAGGTGTAATAATCGGCAAAAGTATAATACTTATAAGCCTTAGCATCAAATCTCAAGAATTTTTCGTCACCACCGGCGCCGGCAATATCATTACCGAATGACAGATAATAACCTTCTTTTGGATTAATTGCGCTATCACGTTTATCATAAACCGTGGTCTGACCAAAGATAGAACCGGTATATTCACCTTCTTCGTCTTTAATGTATTGAGAAGCATCAGAGTCAACATTGCTGATTTTATCCTGACGCAAAGTATAGCGAACATACTGAGACAAATCATCGGTATAATTCCATCCCAGACGCAAACGACCACCGGTTGATTCGGTATCATAAGAACCTTCATCTTGATAATCTTCTTCCGTACGGAACAAATCAATACCGGCACTTAAAGGACGTCCCATAAAATAAGGCTCGGTAAAGCTGAGATTATAATCCTGAGCACGTTGAGAAACACCAAGATCAAGAGCAAGTTGCTGTCCCTTACCCAAGAAGTTATTTTCAGTAATACCGGTTCTGATTAACGCACCATTAACGGTAGAATAACCAACACCGACATTAAAATATCCGGTAGATTTTTCTTCAACATTAACATCAACATCAGCGCTATTGCCGTTTGCCTTTGGCACAGTCTTAATATCAACTTTGCTGAAATAATCCAGATTTTCAACATTACGACGAGAAGCTCTGATTTTAGCCGCATTAAAGGCATCACCTTCGGCAATGCGGAACTCACGACGAATAACCTCGTCTTCGGTACGTGTATTTCCGGTAATATTAATACGGTCAACAAACACACGCTCGCCTTCTTTTACTCTGAAGGTCAGATTAACTTTTGACTGAGCCGCATCACGAGAAAGCTCCGGCACCACATCAACAAAAGCAAAACCATGCTTACCAAGCGCATCCGTAATAGCATAAACGGATTTTTCAACCTTGTCGGCATTATACCAATCGCCCTGCTCAAGCAAAACCTCTTCTTGCAAATAAGAGCCATCAACATCTCTCAGCTCAGAAACAACGGCAATATCTCCGATTTCATAGCGAGGACCTTCATCAACAACATAAGTCAAAACAAAAGACTTTTTATCCGGACTAAGTTCTGCGATAGCTGATACAACACGAAAATCAGCATAACCGTTTTTCAAATAAAAACGACGCAACAACTCTTTGTCATAGTTCACACGATCGGCATCATAATTTTCCGAACTTGAAAAAATGCGATACCAACGGCTTTCTTTACTCATAATCTCGCTCTGGAGTTCACTTCCGGTATAATGGGTGTTGCCGATAAAATTAACTTTATCAATAGTGGCCAAAGGACCTTCATCAATTTCATAAACAAGGTCAACACTGTTGTTTTCGCGCTTAATAATCTTCGGCTCAACCACAACGGCATAACGCCCCGTGCGTTTATAAACTTCAAGAATACGTTGAACATCATCTTGGGCCTTGGCTTTGCTGAAAGTAGAGCGTGGAGCCAACTGAACCTCAGAAGCCAACATATCGCTGTCCACATTATCATTGCCGTCAAAATAGCGTTCGTTGATAATCGGACTTTCAACCACAGAGATAACCAACTCGCCGCTTGGTGTAACATTAAAAGCCACATCATCAAACAAACCGGTAGCATAAAGCTGTTTCAAAGAATCGTTAAGTTTTTCTTCTGAAACACTTTGCCCCGACTGAATGTTCAAATAAGACATCACCGTTTCGTTCTCAACGCGATCAAGCCCCGAAACAGAAATATCCCGAACATAAACATCAGCTGCCGCAACTTGCGATGCCAACAGCAAACTGAACAATGAAGCCCCTAAATATAATTTTTTCATATTTCAGTATCCTTTTAATTCAAAATTACACCACATTAAGCGAACCAACGATTAATAAGTCTGGCAACATCATTCCATGTTGCATAAATCATCAATGCCATAATCAAAACAAAGCCTGAGCGAAACAGTGCTTCTTTAAAAGACGGACTGAGTTCTCTTCTAGTTACCATTTCTAAAAAGCAGATAACAATATGTCCACCATCCAACAACGGAATTGGAAACAGGTTAATAAGCCCAAGATTAATAGAAAGCAAAGCCATAAAGACCACAAAGTCGATCCACCCGCTCTGCTTAGAAATATCACCGGACAACTCAGCAATACGAATAATACCGCCCACATCTTCACCGCCGCGTTTTCCGGTCAACATCTGACCAACGCCGCGAAGTGTCGCAACCGTAATATCCCAAGTTTCAACCGAAGCATCACGAACAGCCTCCGCCAAAGACAACGGCTCTTGGTCAAGTTCAACCACATTAACCGACTTAATCCCCAGCATCGGACGCACATTTTCAGAATTTTCACCTTCTGAAGCATCAATTTTTTCCAAAACAAAGTTCAGTGTTTTAACCGCATCACCGCGTTGAACCACAACCTCAACTTTACCATCAACAGCCAAATCAACTTCATAGCGAATGTCATTAAAGTCATTTATCTTTTTGCCATTAATCTCAAGAATTCTATCATCTTTAAGAATACCGGCTTTTTCTGCTGCACCACCTGAAATAACTTCACCGACAACCGGCGGAAACGTCATTTTGCCAAAGCTCCAAAAGATAGCGGCAAAAACCAAAATAGCAAACAAATAGTTAGCAGCCGGACCTGCCAGCGCAATCAAAATTCGACGAGACGGCGGCATAAGCTGAAAAACATGCTTTTTCTCTTCGTCAGATAAACTGTTCAGCTTTTCCGATTCGGAAACAGAAGAAGCATCTTCATCCCCAAAAAACTTGCAATATCCGCCCAAAGGAACAGCACAAACTTTCCATCTTGTTCCCTTCTTATCATTACGCCCCCACAACTCTTTACCAAAACCAAGGGAAAACTCATCAACCTTCACACCCAAGGCTCTTGCCACAAGAAAATGCCCAAGCTCATGAACAAAAACAAGCACACCGAGCAGAACAACAAACGGAACAATATAGTAAAGAATATTGCTGATAATTTCCATAACCTAACTATCCTACCATAACAAAGAATACAACAAAACCGATAATAGCAAAAGGAGCAGCAAAAATAAGCCCATCAACACGATCAAAAATCCCACCATGTCCGGGGATTAAATTGCTAGAATCTTTCAAATTCAGGTGACGCTTAATTTTTGATTCAATTAAATCACCACATTGAGCAATAACAGCCAACAAACCTGCAAATGCAGCAAAGTAAGGAGCAAAATTAATTCCTAATGCCACAAAATAAACATAAGAAACAATTGCAGACACACATACACCGCCAATTAAACCGGACCAAGTCTTGTTCGGACTGATTGAAGGCGCAAGCTTTGGCCCTTTAACAGTTGTACCCACAATGAAGGCACCGACATCAACGCCCCAAACAATAAGCACAAACCAAATAAGCAACAAACTGTTTGTTAAAGCATAAAACCAAACCAAAGAACCGATACCCAAGGAAATATAGGGAACCCCCAAAACCAATAAAGCTCGATGCTCTTCACCTTTTGATTTAATTGCAACAATAACTGTCGCAATTGCCATGACAGCCAAAGTCAAGAAAATAAACTCAGCCGGCATCATACAAATCACAACCACAGAAGATGTATAAGCTGCGGCATACAAAGCATTTTTCTTATTTGGCACCATTGTAGCCCATTCCCAAGAAAGAAGCGTTCCGCACAAAATAGCAAACAGATTTACAAACGGAGCTCCAAGAAAAAGCAAAAACAGCGTCACTGGCGCCAATATAACCGAAGAAACGGCACGTTTAATCAAAGAGCTTTTTTTAGACTTTTCCATATCTTCTCTCCCGAGAACCAAAATTCTCTATAATTTCATCAAGTTCTTGCGCAGTAAAATCAGGCCATAAAGTCGAGCTGAAAAACAATTCGGCATAAGCCACCTGCCACAACAAAAAATTACTGATTCGTTGCTCACCGCTGGTTCTGATGAGCAAATCCGGATCAGGCATATCTTGCGTATAGAGCATATCAGAAAACAATTTAATATCAACATCACTTTCTGACATATCACCTTTTTTTACTAAAGCTGCAATTTTTTTAGCTGCATTAACTATTTCGTGACGTCCGCCATAACTGATAGCCAAACACAAAACCATTCCGGTATTTTGCTCGGTATCATTCTCAAGCTTAGCAATCTGAGCCACAATATCCTTATCAAGCATATTTCGCTCACCGATAACACGAATTCGAATATTATTTTTTTGCAGCTCAGAAAAATCAGATTTCAAATACTGACGCAACAACCCCATAAGAGTATCAACTTCATCTTTAGGACGATTCCAATTTTCGGTCGAAAAAGCATAAAGCGTCAAAAACTTAATGCCGCGTTTATTCGCTTCCTGAGCAATCTCTTTAACAACTTCCGCACCTTTTTTATGTCCGGCAGCACGAGGAAGATTACGCTTCTGCGCCCAACGTCCATTACCGTCCATAATAATGGCAATATGTTCTAAACTATTTTTTTTCTCAGACATTAATCAATAATAAAAAATTTTTTTCAGGTTACAACAAAAGCGGCAAAGACCCAAAGGCCTACCGCCATCAATCCAAAAGAACTACACTTGCAAAATATCTTTTTCTTTCTGAGCCAAAAGCTCTTCAATTTTCTTAACGGCTTCATCCGTAAGCTTTTGGATTTCACCTTCATAACGCTTTTCATCATCTTCAGAAATAGCGTTATCTTTTTTAAGTTTTTTAATTTCATCAAGCGCTTCACGACGCAAATTACGAACAGCAACTTTGTTGTTTTCAGCATATTTACCAGCCACCTTTGTAAGCTCTTTACGACGCTCTTCACTAAGTGGCGGAATAGGAATACGAATAAGTTGTCCATCAGATGCCGGATTAAGCCCCAAGTCCGATTCCATAATGGCTTTTTCCACAGCCTTAGCCAAACCTCTGTCCCAAACTGAAATTGATAAAGTTCTTGCATCGGGCACACTGATTGTACCAACCTGAGAAAGCGGCGTCATGCTGCCATAAGCTTCGACCATAATTCCATCTAACAGACTAACATGAGCCCTTCCGGCACGCAGCCCGCCAAAATCAGACTTCAAAGAGTCGATTGTTTTATCCATTTTTGCTTTTGTTTCAGACTTAATTTGATTAAAATCAGACATGAGGTTAACACCCTATAAAAAAGTTTACGTTGATTACAATAATATTTATTTTAGCGCCTTTGGCAAGAAGTTTTTAAACCACGCAGAAAAAAGCCTATTTAATGATTGTAAAATTACCCTTTCCCGCCAACACTTTTTGCAAAGCATTTTTTTCATGCTGAGAAAACACGATGATTGGGAGTTTATTTTCACGAGCCATGGCAATAGCGGTCAAATCCATCACGCCGAGACGCTTTTCAATAACCTCATTATAAGAGATTTCATCAAACTTTTTAGCTTTTGGATTTTTCAACGGATCGGAATCATACACCCCGTCAACCTGCGTTGATTTAAGCAATGCATCACAGTCCATCTCCGAAGCTCTGAGCACAGCGCCGGTATCTGTCGTAAAAAACGGATTACCTGTACCACCGGCAAAAATCACGATTCGCTTTTTCTCCAGATGACGCTTTGCGCGGCGATAACGATAGCTTTCGCACACTTGCGGAATTTCCAACCCCGAAAGCACTCTGACATCAAGCCCCATATCTTCCATAACATTTTGCAAATAAACAGCATTCATAACCGTTGCCATCATGCCGATATAATCGCCGACCGTGCGCTTTATTCCCTTAGAAGCCTCTTTCACGCCGCGAAAGATATTTCCGCCGCCAACCACAATACAAACCTCAACACCGGCCTCATAAACTTCTTTAATCTGCGCCGCCACTTTTTTAACCGCATCTACCGAAATTCCATAGGCGCCATCACCCATAAGCCCTTCGCCGGAAACCTTAATCAACACGCGTTTATAAATTGATTTCATGAACCTTCTCCTTGCATTCTGCCCCAAAACTTTTGCTAATAATAAAATAAAATTTTCTAAAGTCAAAATCATTATCGGCACCATACACAAACCCGCAAAGAGATTCTTGCAAAAGAAAATAAATTGTGCAATAACAAACAAAAGTTTAATTATCTTCAAGGAAAATATCATGAGCATATCAGTTATATTCGGTTTATCGGCACTCGGCGGATATTTATTGGGTTCGATTCCGTTCGGACTGGTTTTAACCAAAATGTGCGGTCTTGACGACATCCGCAAAATCGGCTCCGGCAACATCGGTGCCACCAATGTTCTGCGCACTGGCCGCAAAGACCTTGCCCTGTTAACCGTATTGCTTGATGCCTTCAAAGCCGGTATTGCCGCTTGGATTGCCACAACCTTTGCGCCGGATTCTTTTTACAGCTTTTTCGGTTACATCACCACAACCAATATCGTAGCCGGATTAATCGCCGGTATCTGCGGTTTTCTCGGACACAACTTCCCGATTTGGCTAAAGTTCAAAGGTGGCAAAGGCGTCTCTTCTGCTTTTGGTTTTATCTTGTTCACTTATTGGCCTTTGGCTTTAGTTGCACTTGGCGTTTGGTTGATTGTTGCCTTCACCAGTCGCTACTCATCTTTATCAGCCTTAACCGCTTGCGCCTGCGTTCCGTTTTTTTCTTTCTTTATGACCGATCCGGTACATACCGGCTTTTACACCATTATGGCACTGATAATCATTCTCAGACATCACGCAAATATCTATCGCCTCCTGCATGGTGAAGAAAGCAAAATTTCATTTAAGAAAAAAGCCTAATGATTACGGATAAGGAACGCATCGCCCAACTTCGCTTAATCAACACCGAAAACATCGGTGCAGTAACTTATCACAAATTAATAAAGCATTTCGGCAGCGCGGAAAAAGCCCTTGAAAACCTTCCTCCGCGCTTTACCCCTTTTGCCAAAGACAAAGCCGAAGCCGAGATTAAAAAAGCGCATAAAATCGGCGGCCACCTCATCAGCTATGACGATGAAACCTATCCCCAAATGCTGAAACACATTGCCGACGCCCCACCGATTATTTATGCCTTGGGCAATATTGAGCTGCTTAATCACACACCTTCCATAGCAATAGTCGGCTCCAGAAACGCAACCGTAAACGGCCGCAAAATGGCCTCCAGAATTGCCTATGAGCTAACCGAAGAAAATGTCATCGTTGTTTCAGGCATGGCGCGAGGTATCGATTCGTCTGCCCACAAAGGCGCATTATATGCCAAAGGCCAGCAAGGAGCGACCATCGCGGTTTTAGGCACCGGCGTTGATATTGTTTATCCTGAAGAAAATTCAGACCTTTACCAACAAATCATCAAACAAGGGTTGATTATTTCCGAATTTCCGCTGGGAACCTCCCCTCAAGCCCCAAACTTTCCGCGCCGCAACCGCATTGTCGCCGGCATAAGCTCGGGCACTTTAGTGGTTGAAGCAAACTTGCAGTCAGGATCACTGATTACCGCTCGCTTAGCCTTAGAACAAAATCGCGATGTTTTTGCCGTCCCAGGGTCTCCGCTGGAATCTCGCTCAAGCGGCACTAATAAACTGATTAAAGAAGGCGCAATTTTGGTTGACAGTGCCGAAGATATCTTGCCTCACTTATCCAAACCCCTTCGCCCTCTGCCGCAAAAACAAACACCCCCGGAACAAGAATTATTTGATAATCTCCTTGACAAAGACAAAAATAATGTCGATATTCCTCAAGAGCAAGAAGACGAAAATCTTCTGGATTATCTGAGTCGAGATGGAACATATATAGATGACCTCCTCCGCCAAAGCGGCTTAGATTCGGGCACGCTATCGGCAAAATTGCTTGATTTAGAGCTTGAAGGTAAGATAGAGCGTCTTCCGGGCAACAAAGTAGCATTATTAAAGAAATAAGTGGAAAAAGAGCCATGAAATTAGTTATCGTAGAGTCTCCTGCCAAAGCCAAAACCATTAACAAATACCTTGGTTCAGACTATAAGGTTCTGGCAAGCTTCGGCCATATCAGAGATTTGCCGAGCAAAGACGGCTCGGTTGATCCGGATCATGACTTTGCCATGAAATGGGAACTAAGCCCCGGAGGAAAAAAGCGCCTTGCAGACATCATTAAAGCGGTAAAAGAATGTGACACGATTGTACTGGCATCAGACCCGGATAGAGAGGGAGAAGCAATCGCATGGCATATTTTAGAAGAACTGCACGCACATAAGGTTTTGAAAGATAAAAAAATAGAGCGCGTTGTCTTCCACGAAATCACCAAACATGCTGTCACTGACGCAATTAAAAACCCAAGAAGCATTGACGATAATTTAGTATCGGCTTACATGGCACGCCGCGCACTTGATTATCTGGTAGGATTTACCTTATCACCGGTTTTGTGGCGCAAGTTGCCAGGCTCAAAATCGGCCGGCCGCGTCCAGTCAGTTGCCTTGAGACTGATTTGCGACCGCGAAACTGAAATTGAAAAATTCAAACCCGAAGAATATTGGAGCATTGACGTTGATTTATTAACCGCCAAACAAGCTCTGATAACTTCGCATTTAATTCAGCTTGATGGCAAAAAGCTCGAGAAATTTGACATTCCGAACAAAACCTCGGCCGAAGAAGCCAAGGCTAAGATTGAGGCACAAGAGTTCAGCGTTGCCTCGATTGAAAGAAAAAAGGCCAACCGCTATCCGGCACCGCCGTTCACCACCTCAACCCTTCAGCAAGAAGCCGCGCGCAAGCTCCGTTTCTCGGCCAAGAAGACCATGCAGATTGCCCAAAAGCTTTATGAAGCCGGTTTGATTACATATATGAGAACCGACGCAGTCAATCTGTCTGAAGAAGCGATTGCCGCCTGCCGTGAAGCGATTACCAAATACTTTGGCCCTGATTATCTTCCAAAACAAGCCAAAGAATATAAAACCAAGAGCAAAAACGCTCAAGAAGCTCACGAGGCGATTCGTCCGTCTGATGTCATGAATACGCCCAAAAAGATGGAAGGAAAACTTGACCCAGACGGCTACAAACTTTATGAACTGATTTGGAAGCGTACGATCGCTTGCCAAATGAATCCGGCCATCTTGGATAAAGTCAGCATTGACTTTAATTCTGATGACAAACAAATTGTCTTAAGAGCCAGCGGACAAGTCATTGCCTTTGACGGATTCTTGCGTTTGTACCAAGAAAGCAAAGATGACGATAACGAAGATGAAGAAAACCGCATTTTGCCAAAGGTTGATGAAGGCGAACGCATGACCAAAGGCGAAATTCGCACCGACCAACACTTCACCACCCCGCCACCGAGATTTACCGAAGCTAGTCTGGTTAAAAAGCTTGAAGAATTAGGCATCGGCCGTCCGTCAACTTATGCGACGATTATTTCGGTTCTGCAAGAGCGCAAATACGTCCGTGTTGAAAAATTGAGATTTATACCGGAAGACCGCGGCCGTATCGTGACCGTATTCTTAGAAAACTTCTTCCGCAAATATGTTGAATATGACTTCACCGCACAGCTGGAAGAATTTTTAGATGACATCTCCGCCGGTGAAATGGAATGGAAAAAGCTTTTGAACGGTTTCTGGGTCAAGTTCATCAAAAACATTGACGCAGTAAAACCATTACAAATCACCGAGGTTATTGACCGCATTGATGAGGCATTGTCTCATCACCTGTTCCCGCCGCGAGAAGACGGCAGCGACCCACGCTCCTGCCCAATGTGCGGACAAGGCAAATTGAGCGTTAAGTTTGGTAAATTTGGCGCCTTTATCGGCTGCTCAAATTATCCGGAATGCAAATACACCAAACCTTTGACCGATGTCAAAGACGAGGAAGAAAAAGACACGCCGCGTCCAACCTCTGCCGAAGACAAAGAATTGGGCGAAATGAATGGCTTAAAGATATATCTTAAAAAAGGCCCTTACGGTTTTTACGTCCAGTTAGGTGAAGACGCCACGGCCACAACCGAAAAACCCAAACGTGCGTCACTGCCTAAAAACATCACGGCAGAAGAAATCACCTTGGAACAAGCCCAAAGATTATTGAGCATGCCCTTTGATTTAGGCGAAGGAATAATCGTCAGCAGCGGCAAATTTGGCCCTTACATCAAACAGGGAAACAAATCAAAATCTCTAACCGGAACAGATACAATATTTAATATCACACTAGAACGTGCCAAAGAAATTTTATCCGGCGCAGTCGAGCGTCCGGCCGGCGTTGCCCTTGGCACTCACCCAAAGTTAAAGGCTGAAATCACATTGAATAACGGCCGCTACGGCCCTTACCTCAAATGCGGCAAGAACAACTTTGCAATTCCGAAAGATATGCAGGGCAAACCCTTGAGCTTGGAAGACGCTCTCAAAATCATTGACGCCAAACAAGCTGCAAAATAACCCATATTTTCAACAAAACCCTTCTGCTTTTCCTTCTAGGAAAAGCAGAAAGGTTATCTCCTTGCAGAGCGATCCACTTTATAAATAAAGACCTACTCAATATAACATATAGAAGGATCTTAATAATAGAGACATTCTCCACCACTCCAAATATAATCACTATCACATTCACAACTAGAGTACAAGTCATTACAATCCTACCCTACTGAACCTATAATATGTTCTCCACTGCAGGTGTATCTATAGACGAAATTACTGCACTAACAGAATGAACCGTTTCACACCTCATCAGGACGACAGCTCACCTCACAACTACGACCATTCTAATAATGGTCATATGAGCAAGTACAAGCAGTATATTTTCCTCCACAAGCAGCTCCGCTAACACCAGAATAATCTGTTCCTGTACAGGTGTACTTATATTCACTGCCACACTGAAGCATACAATTTTTAGGCTTTGCATCCCAATCATAACCAGATGTACACCCAGATTTATAATAACGGTTTGAACTCTCTTTATATGTACAAGTAAATAGGATTGGACGCGAGGCTAATGTCCTCAGATTTGGACAAGGTTTTATGATTTTTGTTTTAAGATAAAATTATTGCAAAAAAGAGCATTCTTTTTCAAGAATGCTCTTTTATCTAATCACCATCTAGAATAACTAAGAAACCTTTTTATCTACAGCTTTTGTTTTTTCTTGCAGATTTTTAATCAAACCTGCAACACCATCCGGAGACTGCTTAATAAATGCGGTATATTCATTACGCGCCGTTATCGCAAGGCTAACATTTTCAATAATGATATCAACGATTTTGAACTCATTACCGATTTGCTTAACACGCCAAACAACTTTTGCCGGCTCACCTTGTTCCATCGGTACTGTAGAATTTACAAAAATCTGATTAGCAGAGTTTGACGCATCAGTTCCTTTGAAAATAAAATTACGTCCTTTAAATTCATCAAAGCGCTTTGACCAAGTCTGAACATTCAGCTCGCGATAAGCATCAATAAATTCTTGACGTTGCTCAGCTGTAGCCGTACGCCAATAACGCCCCAAAACAAACTGCCCAATAAATTGAATATCCAACGCGCTGTTAAACAACTTTGCAAAGCGTTTATCTTTTTCTGCCTGCGGAATATTTGCATTGATAATATTTTCAATACCGTCTTCGGTCACACCTTTAACAAAAGCCTCTGCCTTTGCCGCATCAACGGCAGCCTGCGCTCCCAAAGCCCAAACGCAAGACAACGCAGCAACCAAAGATAATAAAAACTTATTCATAAAGTCCAACTCCTAAAAAAATTATTCAATATCAAAATCAAAATCATAACTAGCTGTCGCGTTTACAACATCTTCAGAACTCCGGCAGCCCATATTTTTACGATTTTGCAAATATGCAGAACGAACGGCCGTATAATAATCAACAGAGTTTCTTTCCAGATCATTCAAGAAATCCATATTAGCTTCCATAATGGTAATAGCCTGCAAAGCAGCATAAGCATAAGTTGCTTTATCACTAACATTTGCGTCATGACGTGTTCCCCAATATACCGGATCAAACACAAAGCCTAAACCCATACCTACAGTCGAGCGAGGTGTTGCAGAACCAATAAACGGCAAGACCAAATACGGTCCGTCAGGAATGCACCATTTAGCAAAAGTCTCATCAAAACCGGTTGTTTTCTTTTTCAAGCCCCAGCCTTCGGCAACATCAAACAAGCCAAATAAACCGAGCGTAGAGTTAATAGCAAAACGAGCAAGTGTTATTCCCGATTCTTTCAGATTTCCTTGTAACAAGAAATTTCCGGTAGAAATAGGCTCACGAATATTATCCAATGAGTTCCGCACGCTACGACGAACAGATGGCGTTGTAACATAGCGATAACCACGAGCAACAGGCATCAACAAATAATGATAAAAATAATTGTTAAAACCAAACATTGCCCGATTATAACTTTCCAACACACTATTCTCGCGCGTTTGATCAAAAGCGTCACTATCCGGCTCAGACGCATAAGATTGTCCGGCAATTAAACCAAAAACCAAAAACAGTCCAAGCAGCAGCTTTTTATTCACGGTGATATCCTTTCCTCTGTACAACAAGCAACTCTTACATTACATATAACGTATAAAGTTTGTTTTATCAACCATAAAAAAAGATTCTTAAGGAAAAAAACATGAATATTTTTCACATATCGGACATTCACTACGATACACAAAATCCCGAAGGCATAAAAAAATTACAAAAAATCATTCAAAACATAAACGACCAAACAACCAAACCGGATGTTGTCGCCATCACCGGAGACTTAATCTGGAAATGCAATAAAGAACTTTACGAACCTTGCTTCCAAGAACTAAACAAATTGCAAGCTCCCTACCTCGTCATCACCGGAAATCACGACAAATCACAAGATTTGCAAGAAGCACTGAAACAATTTTCCCCCACTCATCCTCAATCAGAAGATAATCACAAACTGCAATATGTCTGCGACAAATTTCCCGTTCGTATTATCGGGCTTGATACATTTAAAGCAAACATCGGCGGCGGAGATTTAAGCGAGGAAAGCCGTCTCTGGCTGGAACAAAAACTTGAGGATAACTCCGAAGGTAAACCAACCATAATCTTAATTCATCAATACACACTACCCACAGGGTCAGGATTTTTTGACCGCAACGCTGCCCCTTGGTATAAGGAATTTAATAAAATAATTGAAAAACACAAAGATACGGTAAAACTCGTCCTCTGCGGCCATCTGCATAATTCACTGAGCTCTCAAATATCCACCGTTCCGATAATCTCAGGCTTTAGCACCAACTGGGGCGAAGAATTGCTTAATCCGTCCAATCCCGAACCCAAAAGAGATTTCAAGCGCCCGCTGTCTTACTTAATTCACCACTGGGAAAATGAACGCTTTACAACTTATGTCGCCGAACTTAGCTAAATTTGTTACAATGTCGAAATCTTTTGTGTTTTGCCAAGCAAAATTTTTTGCTCTAATATCCGAAACAGTTAAAACATTTGTGAGGAAAATAAAATGACCAATAAACCTGCAAAACCGATTATGCTTTTTGACTGCAAAACATCTCAAAATGTTTTTGGCAGAGAAAACTTGATGAAAGCCTTTGAAAAAATTTTGGATCACGGCGGCTATTGCCAAGGACCGGAAACCAAAGAGCTCGATGAAAAATTGGCTGCTTACTGCGGCGCTAAATATTGCTCAACCTGCGGCTCAGGAACAGATGCCTTGACTTTGGCTTTAATGGCTTGGAACGTAAAACCTGGAGACGCCGTATTTGTATCTTCTTTCACCTTTGTTGCCTCAGCTGAAGCTCCGGTTTTGCTCGGTGCTACACCGATATTCGTTGACTCTGATCCCAATACCTACAACATGGATCCGGAAGATTTGCAACGTGCAATTGATGAAGTCAAAAAAGAAGGCAAGCTGAACTTAAAAGCTGTTGTTGCTGTTGATATTTTCGGTTCTCCTTGCGACTATGACAAGATTATCAAAATCGCTCATGACAACGGCATGAAAGTTTTGGCCGATTCTTGCCAATCATTTGGTTCTGTTTACAAAGGCAAACACGCTGGTAACATTGCTGATATGACCGCCACATCTTTCTACCCGACCAAACCGCTCGGCGGCTATGGCGACGGTGGAGCAACCTTCTCTAATACGAACGAAGAAAACGAGCTAATAAAATCTTGCCGCGTTCACGGTATGAGCCCAGAAGACCACTATGACAATGTTCGTTTGGGCATGACTGGCCGTATGAACACTTTCCAGGCCGCAGTTTTGTTGCAAAAATTAACTGTTTTTGATCAAGAATTAAAAGATCGTTTCAGAGTAGCTTCTCGCTATGACAACGAACTCGATTCTTATTTTGGCAAACAAAAGATTTTGGATGGTTGCAAATCTGCTTATGCACTTTACACCATCACCTGCCCTGACAGAGATGAGTTAATGGCTTATCTGAAAGACAACGGCATTCCTTGCGGTGCATATTATCCTCGTCCGGTCAACACTCAAACCGCTTATGCAAAATGGAACACCCGCAGCGTTCCTGTTTGTGAAAAATTATCCAAGACCGCATTGTCTATCCCGATGACTCCGTATTTGGATAACGAAGATCTTGACTACATCATCAAGACCATGAACGAGTTTGCCGCTCAGAAAAAAGCCAAAGCCGCATAAAAAGCAGCTTGGAAAACATCAAATCCCTCTTTGAAAAATTTCAAAGAGGGATTTTTTTACCCGTTTACAGCAACATTATTCCCAGAAAAATTTTGCTAAGGTAAGATAAAAATTAGTTTCAGCCCCAAAAACACCTATCTAAGCAACGCGACTTCTTGTCCCAATCAGAAAACAGCCAAGCGATGCCCGCGGGGGCCCCCCGCTCCTCAATATGGTACTAATTTCTGGGGTAATTGAGAATAGAGAGAACCAAACTGAACAGAGTTATGGGTTAGGACAAAGTGATAATAACCAAGTATCTTTTTTACAACAGCGTTACGGATTGGGAAATGAAAATCAGCAACAAGCCAAAGCCAATAACATCCCCAGATATTGGGATACGGCAGCTGATGGTGAAAAAGTTTGGAACTACGTTCAGCAGCAAGAAGGTAATGTCAGTCCTCAGAGCCAAAATATGTTTAGTTATGGAGCGTCTGGCATAATTGGCGGGGTTAAAACTCTTTATAATTATTTAACAATGCAGCCAAAATCTTATACAGACAAATATAAGCACGCCGTAATTAATTGTAGTGCATCACAATCTGGTGAAGGTGGTTACGATTTAGCAAATGCTTTTTCTAATTTTAAAGAAGATAGAGATATTTCATCAGGTGGGAATACTATTGACAGTAGTCATGCAGACCAGTATGCTAACAAAATAGGTAGATTACTTGGGACAAAATATCCTAATGGAGAATGTGATGAGCTTGTACAAAGATATATTAACAAAAGGTGGTAACGCATTGAAAAAAGCCATAATTTTAATTGGTATAATATTTGCGATTTTTTTTCTTTACTTAATAGTTTCTTTTTTGAAATATGAGTATATTGACAAGCCTAAACTTATCAACCAATGTGTGCAAACAGGAAACTCTTTAGAAATTTGTAAAGGAAGATTTGATTAGTAGTATGTCAATTGAATAGAGGGCTGTATTTCAGCCCTTCTGAATTTTATGACTAGAAAAAATATTCATAGCTTAGAAAAGAATAGTCAGAATCAAAATCAAACCTTGAGACAGCAAACAAATAACAATCATATATCTAATAAAAAAGGATTTATTGACAAATTTAATGAATTAGAATATATGACAGATATTCCACATTCAATATCGACTGGCAATAAATTTATAGATAAAAATATTGCAAAATATGGAGCTAAAGCCCTTGGAGTATTAGCGAAAAGTCCTCAAGCAAAATTTGTTGTAAAATATGCTAATATAATCTCTGCGACTACTGGACTATGACTTTAATTTTGTAATTTTTTCATAGAGGTGCAGTCAATGGATATGTATAATAAATTTCAGTCGCCGCTTGGTTATCAGACCGGTGAAGGTCAGATTGACAGCTATGGCGTCGATCACAGCGGCTTTTCTACCCGTGATAAGTTAGAATATCAATTTGCAAGACAAGATAAAATTTAATTCAAGTTCCGAAAACACATATCTAAGCAACGCGACTTCTTGTCCCAATCAGAAAACAGCCAAGCGATGCCCGCGGGGGCCCCCCGCTCCTCAATATGGTACTAATTTCTGGGGTAATGGAAATTGCACTCCTTTTGGTATTGCCAAAAGAGCTTTTGAAGTGTATAAAATGTCTAATATCTCAAATCCTGTTAAAACCGGAAATAATGCAGTTGATTTTGCATTAGGAAAAATTCCAGCCATAAAAAAATGGAATACTGGTTTTAATATAGGTAAATTGGGATTTGTAGCACAACAAACATATAATGATACTTGTAAGCACAAAAATTAATAACCAGATTTTTTTGCAAAAGCTATTATAAAGGAGATAATATTTATGAAAACGTTCGCTTGGCATGTTTTAATTTTAGGTGGATTTTACTTTATTATCTCCTTGCTCTCTTTTTTTTCCGGAAAATTCCATTTTAAATACCATAAACATAGCGGCATTTATTATTTTTGCCTTAATGTTTTTCATATTATGCTTTAAGAAAAAATATAATTTCATCAGCAGATTTAAAAACAAATTTACTAAAACAAGTATTTATTTGGCCGCTCTCGGTATTGGTGAATATTTTAGTATTATATTCATCACTATTCCCGGAACAATTTATGGATACAAAATCGCTATGGCACAGTATATCGGAGAGGAAATACCTTTAGCACCAATAAGCTATTTAAATAACATCTATTACATATATCTTATTATTTCATGCATTTCCCTTATCTGGGCAACCTACAAAAGCTTTATAAAAAAATAGATTTTTATCATCATAAATATACGACGCCCCAACTTTCTAAACATCTTTATTGAATTTTGCGCCGGCAAATGCTCTGCCTATCTCAAGAAAAATTAGCCGCCGCCCTTTCGGCTTAATTTTTTGAAGAGTTTTTTCTTAGATTTTGATTTTACTTTTGCCGCAAGCTTTTCCGGCTCAACAATTCCGCATGAAACAACAAACTTCAGCCCTTCTTCAACCGACATATCTAATTCAATCACATCTTTCTTCGGCACAAAGATTAAAAAACCGGAGGTTGGATTTGGCGTTGTCGGCACAAACACATTGAGCATTTCGTCTTGCAGTTTTTTCTTCACTTCACCTTTTGTTTCCGCTCCGAGAAAACCGATAACCCATAGCCCCTTGCGCGGATATTCAAGCAAAACACATTTTGAAAAAGCTCTGTCCTGATTAGAAAAAATCGTCTCAAAAACTTTTTTCAATAATGAATAGACACTGGACACAACCGGCAACCGCCGCACCATCCAATCGCCGAGATGCACAAAAAACCGTCCGACAAATCCGGCTGCAAACATACCGACAACAATCAAAAACAGCACCAGCAAAATAATTCCGATCCCCGGAACCGTCATCGGAATATGATACCGCTCCATAATCTCGGGAGGGATCAACCTATGAACCGAGTTATCAATCCACAAAAAGATTTCATAGGCCATATAAAAAGTAATAGCTACCGGTGCCGTCACCAAAATTCCGGTAAAGAAATAGGCTCTTATTTTTTCACCCAGCTTCATAAAAACCGCGCGCTCACGTTCCAAACGAATACGTTTAATATTTTTAGCACGTTCCTTCACAACATCACTCATTTATTGCCCACCTTTCCGTGCATCTTCAATAATAAACTGAAGAGAATTCCGTCCCTGCCACGTATCACGACGCAAAACGCCGACCACATCATAAAGAGAAACACTTGGCGCCAATAACTCTTTGCCAAGTTCAGTATCCGCCACCCGAAAAGCCATTGCCTTTAAGGAAGCGACGTTATCACCGGATAAAAAGCAGCGCACATGCCCGCTACCAAACAACACCGGCTTTTTAATATGCACATTTTTTAACATCAAGCGCGGCTCGGCATTTCCGGCCCCAAATGGTTCAAGTTTTTCCAGCTGTTCCACCAAAGACAAGGATGCCCCACCAACATCAAGACAAGCATCAACTTCTAAAACCGGAACAATTTCCTCATCACCGAGCTTTTCTTTCACATAAGACCCGACAAACGCACGAAACTCTTCAACTTTATCTTCATTAAGAGAGAAACCTGCTGCCATAATATGCCCGCCGCCTTTAGTTAAAAGACCGCGCTCTTTAGCTGCAATAATCAACGCCCCCAAATCGACATTCGGAATCGAGCGAGCAGATCCCTTGACTTCATCAGCCTCAATCGACATCACAAATGCCGGTAGATTATAGCGCTCTTTCAGCTTTCCGGCCACAATTCCGATAACTCCTTGATGCCAGTCTTTTCCAATAGCAAAAGCAATCGGATAAGATTGCGGCTTTCCTTCCAGCTGCTCAATAGCCTCCAGCAAAACATAGGCCTCGATTTCTTTGCGTTGGTCATTAAATTGATTAAGCTTATCCGCCAACAGATTCGCCTCAACCTCTGTCTTTGCGCACAAAAGCTTATTACCGAGAGCCGCCTCGCCCACACGCCCGCAAGCATTAATTCTTGGCCCAAGCACAAAGCCAAGATGATAAGCCCGCGGCGCTTCCGACACATTCGACTTATCAAACAAAGCTTTCAACCCCAGATTACGACGCTGCGTCATAACCTTCAGCCCTTGTCGCACAAAAGCCCGATTAAGCCCAAGCAGAGGAACCACATCACAAACCGTCCCCAGAGCCACCAAATCAAGCCAGTTCATCAAAGACGGCTCTTTATGCGTCTGATAAAAACCTCTTTGCCGCAAAACCCGATTAACCGCCACCACGGTCATAAAAACAACACCAACTGCCGCCATATATTTAAGATACGGATAGTCTGAATCTTCCTCATCAAGTCGCTTGGGGTTAACCAGCGCCAACACATTCGGCAGCTTAACTTCGGCCTCGTGATGATCAAGCACCACTACATCAAAACCCTTTTCACGAGCATAATCAAAAACCTCAAAAGCAGTTGTGCCGCAGTCCACTGTCACCACAAACTTTATCCCCAGCGCGGCAAATTCATCAAAAGCCATCACGCTCGGGCCATAACCTTCCTCTCGCTCGGGAATATGAATAAAAGGCTCAATCTCGTTTGCCTCCAAAAACGAACGCAAAACCGAAGTTGACGTCGCACCGTCAACATCATAATCGCCGATAATACCGATTTTCTCGTTATTCTGAATAGCCTCTGCGATTCTCTCTGCCGCAATCTGCATTCCCTTAAGACAATAAGGATCAGGCATAAGCCTCTGTAGCTTTGGCTCAATAAAATCTTCAACCTCGTCGGAAGCAATCCCCTTTGCGGCCAAGATCGCACTCACAATATAAGACAGCCCGTACCTTTGAGCAATAAGCTCCGCATTGCGCTCTGAAAATGAGCACATCTTCCACAAATTTCCGGCAAGAGATTTTTCGCTATCCGATACAGGCGTCAATGAATCACCTCAATCTTCTTAGTAGCTAAGAAAGACTTCAACACGACGGTTAAGACGTTCCCCCTCAGGCATAACTTCCAGATAAGCCGGCGCACTATCTGATAATGCTTCTACCGAGATCAGCTCAGCCGGCATACCGGCACGACGCAGTTCTTCAGCTACAGCCTCAGCACGCTTTTGCGAAACCTTAAAGTTTGCAAGTTTATGAGAAACGATGTCGGTATCATTTGTGCGGCTTGATGCATGACCGACAACCCGAACGTGAGCATTGTCTTTCTTTGCGGCTCTCACGATTTTTCTGATTCTTTCACGATAATCGGCATCAAGGAATGAGCTTCCGTTTTCAAAATAAAATGTATCAAGCTGATAAGTAACACTCGGCACAAAAGCCTTTTCGGACAAAACCTCGGCGGCAACAACTTCTTCCTCTGTCACAACCGACAGCTCTTCTGTTTTAACGGGAGTCGTTTTAGCAGAACCGACCCGCTCCATTGAGGCAATAAACTCCTCATCGGACAGATATTTTATATCCGGCATTTTGCTGGTTTCTTCAGGTGTTTCTTCGGCAATTTTATCAACCAACGGCTTTTCTTCTTCAGGCTCAGACACAACTTGTTCTTCTTTTGGCTCTGGCTTTACATCATCAGCTTTTTCCTGAGGATTCTCTTCTTTAGCCACAACTTTTTTTTCCGATTCTTTCTTTGCAGGCTGAGCTTTTTCTTTAGGTTCTTCTTTAGCCTCCGAAGCCGAAACTTTTTCCTCTGCCACGGCCACTTTTGCATCTTCATCAAATTCATGCACCGCAGAAGGCAACCCCTCGCCCGCTACGATTTTATTTTCATCAGTTGCCGTATTTTTATCAAAAAACACCGCACAGCCCGAGACCATAAACACACTCGACAAAAGCGCAATAGCATAAAAATTTTTCATATACGAAACCCTATACTTTATCCATAACTAAAGATATAGATATAATATAATCTTCCGTTAGACAAGCACAAATCGCAATAAAAAAACAAAAAAAACAATAAAGATTGTATTTTAAAGAGAAGTCGCTATAATTTCAAAAAAAAGACCTCAACCATAAAGGAGCAACCAATGAACGCAAGCGCAGTCGATTCAGCAATAGATGTGGCCTATTGGTTTTTTGACCGAGCAGAAGCCGATAAACAACTTATTGAGGAAGAAAAACTTCAACCGCTTCTTTATTTATCCCAAGTATATTATGCGCGCACCTATAACGGCGCCACCCTGATGCCGTCTCTGTTTATCTGTGACGAAAACGGATTCTACGAACCCAACATCAAAAAAATATTAACACTCGGTCGCCCGTTTATGCCGCGTGCAAAGTTTGATAAAACCGTAAACAATTTTCTTGAAGAAATATGGGATAAATACGGCACCAGCAGCATTTCCTCGCTTGAAAAAACGGTCAAAGACAGTCTTCTTTATCGCAACAAATATAAAAAGAACACAAAAACCTTGGTTGAAAATAAAACAATAGTTGAATTTTTAAATAAGGATAGTAGAATATTTGAGAGCGAGGGAGAAAAAAACACTACCAAGGTTTTGCTCTCCCAAAACGGACCTGTCGTTGTCTCACGGTGGCAACCGAGAAAGATATAGACTTTGGTCTCAGAACTAAGGAGAAACACGATGTCAAAATTCTTAAAATTATTTGTAGCAATTCTTTTGGTTGTCAGCTGCTCTAAAAAAGAAGAAACTCCGGCAACAGAAGATTACAACTTGACCATAACATCACAAGACGGCAATAAATCTGAATTTATGGTTGAAGACGCCTTAACACCGCAAGAACTTGAACATGGCCTGATGGGCAGAGAGTCTTTGGCGCCAAAATCCGGCATGATATTTGACTTGCATAATTATAAAAACGCCGCCATGTGGATGAAAGACACAAAAATCCCGCTTGATATGATTTTTATAAAAAACAACAAAATTGTCTGGATTTACGAAAACGCTCAACCCATGTCAACTGAAACCATTACCAGCCCGGAAGAATTTGACTCTGTAATTGAGATTAACGCTGGCGAAGTTAAAGAATACAACATCAAAATTGGTGACACAGTCGAGCATGACTTTTTCTCAAACGGCACAACAGCCGAAACCGCTGAACAACCGATAGAAGGCCCTGTTCCGGAAGAATTTGTTGAAGACGGAGAAGAAATTGACATCGAAGAGGCTGAAATGCCTTCTGATGAAGAAGCCGCTCCGGTTCCAACAGAATAAACAATCAACCAAACAAAAAGGAGGAGAGAATTTTCTCTCCTCCTTTTTTTGCCCCACAGAGCGAACCGAACGAGGATTTTTTTTGCCCTCGGGATAAAAACCTAAAAAGCGAGGACGGGGCGGACCTCGTTGCTGGTATTCTTATCGCCGCTGTAGCGGTCGTAGTACAAACCGACACTGCCGTTAAAGCCTGAGTACCACGCGCGGTTGCTATTGAGCTCGGACGACGACCAAGCGTAGGTGCTGGTTGTGAATTTTGTCCCACCGGCTTTGGTAAAACCTGAATTTATTGCATCTTGGTTATTATAATATGAGGT
>CASFMW010000003.1 GCA_949295935.1 uncultured Pseudomonadota bacterium
GTATTTTATGTGCTTAATTTATTTTTAATTTGGTGTTGTGATTATGATACTTTTTTATAATTTTTACTCTCTGCCCCATACTTTGACGATGAACCAGCAAGGCTACACCTATGAGCTAAGCGAAAAAGAAGGGCAAAACTTTGCCGCTGACTTCAAACCGGAATTAACACCGCAACAAATGTTGGAAATGGGTGTTTTTGAAGGCCATTACCTTAACGACTGTCAACAAGAATTTCCCAAAGAATGGTTTGCCAATGCAAGGCTATCTCCAACTTGCCCCGACATCAAGCAAAATTACTTTCAAACAAAATCCCGTTTACCGTTAAGCGAATGGCAAAAAAGAGGATGGATAATCGGCCCGGATGTAAGGGGGTGGTTTCAGTGGTATTGCCGCTATTATTACGGCCGTCGACTTCCGGCAATAGACATCATACAAATCAAGCGCTGGAAAGCCTTTAAGCGCCACAAAGCCCAAGTCATAAAAAATTGCTACATTGGAGACCTTAACTGCCGCAAACGCCAAAGGCAAGCTCTTCTGCAATGGGCATACAATCCTCTGTTTTAAAAAAGAAAAAGCGCCATCAAAGGCGCCGAGAAGTGGCGTATCCGGCGGGAATCGAACCCACAACCTTTGGCGTCGGAGGCCAACACTCTATCCAATTGAGCTACGGATACATCGAATAAAACAGTAATAATTCATTTACAAAAAAGACTCAAGTAAAAATTTCAATAATTATACTGGACAATAGAAACAAACTTTGCTACCATCGCAAATGAAAAAATATTATTAACCCCAAAAATTATAATTTATGGAAAAATTATTTTTTAAAGAAGAGGAAAACTTTGCAGCAACTGCAAATTTTTACCAAATTGGTCTTTATGCTCAAGAACATCAGCTTAGTTGCAATGCAGAATGTATCATATTCCATAGAATGTGCCGCTACCTTCAACTACATGAAAGAGAAATCTGTAGAACCTATCCAACACTCAGTGCTCAAAAAAAATGTAACGAGATAAAAAAAATAATCAGAGAATATGCGGCAAAATACCATATTCATATTGAAGCGCTTAATAATTTAAAAAGCTATAATAAAGATAAAGAAAAAGCCGCAGCTGAGAAAATTCTGAGTATTATCGAAGAAGTCAACGGTCAAAAACCGGATTAAAAACATCAAACAGCGTATTCTCCAAAGCGAAAATACGCTGTTTTTTTGCAAAAACAACAAGAAATAATAATTTTTCACTTGACTCTAAGCAAATTTGCGTCTATTAAGAGGCAACGAGTTTTTGTTTTGTTAAGAAAATTTAAGGAAAAAACCATGTCAAAAAAATGTGAAATCAGCGGCACCGGCGTAATGAGCGGCAACAATGTCAGCCACGCAAACAACAAAACCCGCCGTCGTTTTCTGCCGAATCTTCAGGTTGTTTCACTTTTGAGTGAAAAACTTGACAAAGTATTTAAGTTAAAAATTTGCTCTAAGACATTGCGTTCTATTGAGCACAATGGCGGCTTAGACGCTTATTTAGAATCAACATCTAACAGCAAACTTTCTGCTGAAGCTGTTAAAATCAAAAAGCAAATAAGCAAAGCTTAGTCTAAAACAATTAGAAAATTGTTTCACCCCGCTTTCACCAGAGAGCGGGATTTTTTATCCCCACAATCCACAAAGGGAAGAAAAAATAAGCATTGCCAAGAAAAATTTTTTTTGCCATCATACGACAGAACTAAAAAAACTAAGGACAAAATAAATGGAGACAAAACCTGATAACGCTGTATTGCCGCAAAACTTAGAAGCTGAGCAAGCGCTTCTCGGTGCAATATTGGTCAATAACAAAGCTTTTGAAAAAGTCTCCGAATACTTAAAACCCTTTCACTTTGCCGATTCAATCCACGCAAAGATATTTGAGGTCATCTCAAAACTAATACAAAGAGGCCACATTGCCGACGTCATCACCCTAAAAAACTACTTTGAACAAGAAGGCAGCCTAAACGAAGTCGGCGGCCACAAATACTTGTTAAAATTAGCAGACAGCGCCTCTCCTTTAACAAATGTCGAATACTATGGACAATTTATTTATGACAAATATCTAAGAAGAGAGCTGATAGCCACAGGGTACGACATTGTAAACTCTGCCATGGAAGAAGACCTTGACAGCGACGCCAACACTCAAATAGAACAAGCCGAAAAACGCTTATTTGAATTGTCTAATCAAGGAGATATTAATGGCGGCTTTGTCTCATTCGGTGAGGCTTTAACCAACTCCTTAAGTTTAATTGAACAAGCCTATCAAAAAGAAGGCAAATTATCAGGCTTGCCTACCGGTTTAGACGCACTTGACGCCAAAACCGGCGGACTGAACAACTCAGACTTAATCATCTTAGCTGGCCGTCCTGCAATGGGAAAAACCGCATTGGCCACCAACATTGCTTTTAATGTTGCCGAATATATGAGCCGAGCCAAAGAAAGCGAAGTCGACCCTAAAAATCGCGGAGTCGCCTTTTTCTCACTGGAAATGTCTGCTGACCAGTTAGCCAGCCGTATCTTATCAACGGTAACCCAAACCAGCAGCCACAAAATGAGAACCGGAGAACTTGAAGAATCTGAGTTCATCAGAGTCGCCGCTGGTGTCCGCGAGCTGGAAAATATTCCGTTATACATTGATGATTCCCCAGGGGTAAACATAAACACGATTCGCACCCGCGCCCGCCGTCTAAAACGCAATAAAGGACTTGGCTTAATCGTCATCGACTATATCCAATTAATTAGCGGCAGCGGCAATAAAAAGAACGAAGGTAACCGCGTGCAAGAACTTTCTGAAATTTCTCGTGGTCTAAAAATTTTAGCTAAGGAATTAAACGTTCCGGTAATAGCCTTGTCACAATTAAACCGCGGTGTTGAACAACGAGACGACAAACGTCCGGTTATGTCCGACTTGAGAGAATCAGGCTCTATCGAGCAAGATGCTGATATCGTTATGTTTGTTTTCCGCGAAAACTATTATATTAAAAACGAAGAACCCAAACAACACGCCGGAGAAACACCTGAACACTTCCAAAACCGCGTAGAAGAATGGGAAACCAGAATCAGAAAAACCGAAAACATTGGTGAGGTTATCATCGGAAAGCAGCGTCACGGCCCAACCGGCACGGTTCAACTCTTCTGGAATGGCGAATTTGCTCAGTTTGGCAACCTAATCAGAGAAGAAAACCTTCCTGACCAAATAGGTTAGCCTCAAAATGAGCGAAATCAAAAATACACTGATAATTTTCGGGCTGATGTTTTTCCGCGTTTGTTATATGCTAATCGGCGGACTTATCATTCTGTTCGGTCGAATACTCAATCGTGCGTTTAAACGTGCCGCTTTCTTGATTAAACTCAAATCGCCCCTGCATCGAAGACGAAAGGTTTAGCCCTTCATAAGGGTTAGCTTCTGGTTTCGAACAAGAACAACAGCCTGAGCAAGAAGAAGCCTCATCTATTTCCGGATTCGGATTTTCTTCATTCAAAATAACCTTCTGCATCTGACGCAAGCGCTCTTTTTTAGCCTCACAGCAAGAACAAGTTCCTTGAATCGGAGTTTTAATAATTAAATTCGCCAGCCATTTAAACATTTTTCTTCCCCTTTACCAAAACAATGCTATTATAGCGCAAGTTACTTACAAAAAGATTAAAGTGAGAAAGACCTTGTCCAAAAAGCTTGAAGACTATACCGAAGAAGAATGGGAAAATATTTGTACCCACTGCGGCAAATGCTGCTTGCTAAAACTCCAAGACGATGAAACGGAAGAAATTTTTTATACCGACATTGTCTGCAAATATTATGACCAAGAGCATGGACGTTGCTCTGTATACGAAAACCGCTGTAAGCTCGTCCCCGAATGTTTAAAACTCACCAAAGACAATGTCAAAAACATCAGCTGGATGCCGGATAGTTGTGCCTATCGCCGCCTTGCCGAAGGGCGTGAACCTGCACCTTTCAGCAGCATCAAAGGCCGCTGTATATCTGAAACGGAGGTCTCTGAAAACGAGCTTGAAGAGCATATTGTTGATTGGGATGATCTATAATGGCAAACAACAAAGACTACCCGCTTGAAAAAGAGGCTTTTTCGCCGCAAGCCCGTTTCAACAATCAAAAACTGATTGCCACCCGCTTTTGGGAAAAGAAAAAACTTGAAGACATGAGCAAAGAAGAATGGGAGCTGTTATGCGACGGCTGCGGCAAATGCTGCTTGAACAAAATCGAAATTAAGGGAAAAATCAAGTTCACCAACACCCGCTGCCGCTTTTTAGATTGCCAAAACTGCCTCTGCAAAATCTACGAACACCGCTTTGAAAAAGTATCTGACTGCCGAGACATTGACCTTGTGGCGATTCGCGAAAAACCCCGATGGTTGCCAAAGACCTGCGCCTATTGGCTGTTAGACAACGGCCACCCTCTCCCTGACTGGCACCCGCTGCTAACCGGACAAGCAGATACTGTTCATGAGGCACAAATGTCGATTCGCAACCGCAACACGGTTTCGGAAACAGGAATAGAAGACTATGAAAATTACATTATTGACTGGCAAGACCTATAACCTCGAGCAAGAATTTGACTTTCCACTAAAGGTCAACAAGTCAGCCCGAGCCAAAAAACTAACCTTGAGAATAGACAGCAAGGAAAGAATTGTTGTCCTAACACTTCCGCGTTATTGCAGTCAAAAAAAAGCCTTTGAATTTATCAAAAATCATGAAGATTGGGTAAAAACAACCCTGCAAAAGCTCCCCGAGCGACGCTTGTTTTTTAATGGTGAAAAAATAAGCCTGTTTGGCAAATCCCTTGAAATAAAACATGCTCCGGAAAGACGCTTAGGCGTCAAAATAGAAGGAGAAAACCTCCTTGTCTCGGGCGAAGAAGAATTCATGCACCGCCGCATTAAAGATTTTATCAAAAAAAAGGCCAAAGACGAATTTTACAAACGCTCAAAAAAATACGCCAAGAAATTAGGCGAGGAAATAAATGACATCACCATAAAAGACACCAAGTCGCGCTGGGGAAGTTGCTCAAGCCTAAGTAATTTGAACTACAATTGGCGCATATCATTAGCCCCGGACTTTGTTATCAACTACCTAATGGTACACGAGGTGGCCCACCTCAAACATCAAAATCATTCGGGCAGCTTTTGGCAGTGCGTCGCCAAGCTTTGTCCAGATTATGAACAAGGCGAACGCTGGCTAAAAGAGCACGGAAAAGAGTTATACGGCTACGAATAATGCCCTATTGATTTTAGCAAAAAAGCACCCTATATTAAAAATAAATAACATACAACACCTTATATTAAAGGAGAAAACATTAATGATAGAAAACACCAACACCCAGGCCCGTTCGGTTATTGACGAAGGCTTACGAACCTATATGCTTAAAGTATATAATTTCATGGCCGGAGGACTTGCTGTAACGGCATTGGCCTCTTATGTGTTATTAAATTCACCTTCATTGTTAAAAATGTTTTTCAGCTTTAATGCCCAAGGCTATGCCACCGGCAT
Source organism: uncultured Pseudomonadota bacterium (assembly GCA_949295935.1). GTDB lineage: Bacteria > Pseudomonadota > Alphaproteobacteria > RF32 > CAG-239 > HGM16780. Next base: position 5,529 of record CASFMW010000003.1, read on the forward strand.
GTCAGGCTTAGGCTGGATAATTTTGTTTGCCCCGCTGATTATGGTTTTTGCTTTTAACTGGGTTTTGGTCAAAGGTACCAGCCGTCAGGTTCAAGGACTGTTCTGGGGATTTTCTGCCGTAATGGGAATTTCTCTCGCTCCGACATTGATGATGTATACCGGCGCCAGCGTTGCTCGCATCTTTTTGATTACGGCCGCCATGTTTGGCTCAATGAGCTTATATGGCTACACTACTAAAAAAGATTTAACAGCGATGGGCTCTTTCTTGATTATGGGCGTTTGGGGAATTGTCATTGCCTCTATCGTAAATATATTCATGCAAAGCCCTGGCTTGTCTTATGCCTTGTCAATCTTGGCTGTTATTGCTTTTACTGGTTTAACAGCTTATGACACACAGAAGATTCGTCAAATGTATTTTGAAGGAGATTCTTCTGACAGCTACACCAAAAAAGCCATTGCCGGAGCTTTAGCGCTCTACCTTGATTTCATCAATATGTTCATTGCGTTGCTTCGCCTGTTTGGTGACCGCCGCTAAACATAAAAACTAAATAAAGACCGGATTTCCGGTCTTTATTTTTGCAAAGAGTTTTTTCTTGACAATCAAAGAATAACCCATTATAAATTAGGCGTTTCCGAGGCTCAGAAACCTGAGCTTAACTAAAAATAAATAACCAGAGGCACAAGCCTCGCATTTAACCGGAGAAATGAAATGAAACGTACCTATCAGCCAAGTAAATTGGTAAGAGCTCGCCGTCACGGCTTCCGTGCACGCATGGCCACCAAAAACGGACGCAAAGTATTAGCAGCGCGCCGTGCTAGAGGACGTGCTAAAATTTCAGCTTAGAGCAATCGCCAAGCAAATGGAAATTTTAACACTAAAAAAACGTAAAGATTTCGTTAGAGTCGCCAACAAGGGACTAAGGGTGGTAACATCTACAGTCATCTTGCAGGCGGCTCAAAATTTATCACCTGAGCAACAAAACGTTTTTGTCGGCTATACCACCACAAAAAAAATCGGCAAAGCCCATGTTCGCAATCGGGCTCGCCGCCGCTTAAGAGCTGCCGTAAGAGAAATATTTCCGCAATCAGCACAAATGAATAATACCTATGTATTAATCGGACGCTATAACACCGCCGATTGCCCATACAAAGACCTCTGTCATGACCTAAAATGGGGATTAAAAAAACTTGCAAAACTCAGCCTCAAAGAAGAAAAAAATAATACAAACACTGAAAAACTTGCTGACTCAACTGCTGAAATTTCTTCTGATAATCCTGATTAAACTTTATCAAAGATATATATCACCGTTTTTCCCCGGCGTATGCCGCTATCGCCCAACCTGCTCACAATATATGATTGAAGCCATCCAAACCCATGGTATAATCAAAGGCCTATGGCTCGGCACCAAAAGAATACTGCGTTGCCACCCTTGGGGCGGTCAAGGATACGACCCCGTCCCCCCAAAAAAGCAAAAACAAGATTAAACCCTTGCGTTTCTTAGAAATATAGATTAAATTTCAAAACAGATTCTAGAATATAACAAATTCATCAAAACGGAGCTATTTTAATGTACGATGAAGAAAATAACACCAAAGGAATAATACTAGCAACCATCCTCTGCGCATTGGTCATTATTGCCAGCCGCTACATATTTCCGCAACCGGAACAACCGGCCCCTGCCGCAAAAGCACAAACAAATGCAGTCATCTCTGAAAAGCAAGAACCAATAGCTGCAAACACCTCTTCTGCCGAAGAGGAAATCTATCCGGTTGAGCAAGTCTTGCAACAAAACCCAAGAATAAAAATCAGCAACGCCGCGGTTAAAGGCTCAATTCGTGTTGAAGGTGCTCGTTTTGATGATTTAATGCTTGATAAATACAAACAAACTTTATCACCGGACAGCCCCGACGTAGAGCTCTTAACACCAGCACAAACCGAAAGCCCCTACTTTGCCGAGTTCGGCTGGTTGAGCACACAAGCCGGCGTCCGCGTTCCTAACAGCAAAACCATCTGGCAGGTAAAAGGCAAAGAACTCACCCCGGACAGCCCGATTGTTTTGGAATGGAACAATGGACAAGGGTTAAGATTTGTTCGCACCATCACCCTTGATAAAAATTATATGTTTTCCATTGCTGACAGCGTTGAAAACAACTCTAATAAAGATATAACGCTCTATCCTTATGGCTTAATTACCCATAGTCCGGATCAAGATGCAAGTTCAAATGCCGTAGTACACCAAGGCATCACCGGCGTTTTGGACAACAACCTTCATGAAATAAAATTCAGCGACCTAGACCCCGGAGAAAGCGAAAAATTCACCACAGCCAACGGCTGGGCCGGCTTCTCTGACCGCTATTGGTTCAGCGCCTTTATCTTGGATGGCAGCGAAAAAAACACCGTCAAAGCCCGCCGCAATAATGAAAAATCATATCAAGTCGACTACCTTGGAGAAGCAACCAAAATCGCCCAAGGCGCTGTTACCACCAAAAACATTAAGTTTTTTGCCGGTGCAAAAGAAATCAAGTTGCTTGATGATTACAAAAATCACTACAATATTCCAAAATTTGACCTAGCAGTAGACTTTGGCTGGTACTACTTCTTAACCAAGCCGTTTTTCTACATTCTTGACTTTTTATACAATTTGATTGGCAACATGGGCTGGGCAATTCTGCTGTTTGCAGCCTTGTTGAGAATTGCCATGTACCCGATTGCCGGCAAATCTTATGAAAGCATGTCAAAGATGAAGAAATTGCAGCCAAAGATTCAAACCCTGCAAGAACGCTATGGCGATGACAAAATGAAACTCCAGCAAGAAACCATGGCTCTTTATCGCAAAGAAAAGATAAATCCGGCTGCCGGTTGCTTGCCGCTGTTAATACAAATACCGGTATTCTTCTCTCTGTATAAAGTTTTGAATATCGCTATTGAAATTCGTCATGCACCATTCATCGGCTGGATAAAAGACTTGTCAGCACCGGATCCTCTGACAATTTCAGTTTGGTCTCACTTGCCGATTCCAAGCTTGTTAAACATCGGTGTTTGGCCGATTATCATGGGCTTAACCATGTATATTCAACAAAAATTAAATCCGGCACCAATGAACAAAGATCAGGCTCGCGTATTCACATGGCTGCCAATAATCTTTACCTTCATGCTCGGACATTTTGCATCCGGATTGGTTATCTATTGGACCCTGACCAATATTTTATCCATCATCCAGCAAAAACTGATAATGAAAAAATATGGAGTCTAAAATGGAAGAAGCACGCGACAGATTTACCCCTGAAGAAAAAGCAGCCGGAAACGCTTTGTTTAAAGAGCCCGTAAGCTTTGTCTTAAGCGTTGCAAATCTGTCGCAGCTTCCTCTATCTGAGCTTGAAGAAATTGCTTTTGCCGGCCGTTCTAATGTCGGAAAATCAAGCCTGATAAACGCCCTTTTTAATCAAAAAAAATTGGCAAAAACATCAAGCACTCCCGGAAGAACCCAACAGCTGAATTACTTTAATCTCAACAATAAAATTCATGTTGTTGACCTCCCCGGCTATGGCTACGCTGAGGCTCCGGAAAGTTTGGTAAAACAATGGCAAAAACTCATATTTGACTATCTCAGAGGCAGAGTAAATCTAAGACGCGTATTTTTGCTTATCGATTCACGCCACGGCCTAAAAAAGGTTGATAAAGAAGTCATGGAAATGCTCGACAAAGCTGCCGTAACTTACCAAATTGTTTTAACTAAAGTGGATAAAATAAGCTTCAAAGCACTAAAGAATCAAGAAACAAGCATATTGAACGAAGTCAAAAATCACGCTGCCGCATACAATGAAATTATTGCCACCAGTTCTGAAAAAAATATCGGGCTGGAAGACCTCCGCACAGAAATAAATAAATTGATTTAAACAAAAAGCTTGCATTTTGTCAAAAGTATTATATTCTATAATCCTAAAACCTATAATTATAGATATTATGAAAACAATTTTTTACACTGTGCTGCTTGTTCTTATAGTTGCAACAATCAGCGTTTTTTTATTCTCATGGAACTTATGGGTAGGAATAATTTATGTCGGAGCATGGTGCCTTATGGGATTTTCCATTTATAGGACTCCTTTGCATAAAAACATTTCATCCTCTCAAAACTAAAAAAAATAAGCTGCCGCTTCACAAAAAATGAACGCCGCAGCCTATTTTTTTTGATTAAAGCAGACATCTACGACGCCTGCCGATGCTTTCAATTAATTTTTGAGATAAGATATTCAATATCTTTCTTATCCAACTCTTCATCAACATTAGAATAAGACAAAATTCGCTCAATCACTTTATGAGTAAAGGTTTGATTACTGCTATTACGCAAATCAAAGCGAATCTCCTTAATAACCTTCAGCGCGCTGAAAACAGCCGGAAAAAAGTTCTTCGGAATAAAGGCTTTACGAAGCAGATTACGAACCACAAAATCAAGCTGTGTGTTGAACAATATTTTACGAACCTCAACAATCGGCGTATTTGAAAGATAAACAATCGCATATTCAAAAAACTTCAAATCCCCCATGCAAATTGAGCGAACAACCAAAGAAGGCGTCAATTTATTAGATGCATAAAGCTCATGAACCAAGGCTTCTACTTGCTTATCTGTACTATATTCAGCCGAAACTTTAAGCGTAACTTTTTCTTTAACTTCCTCAATAATGTCAGTTGCAAAATCAACCGGAAGATTATGCTTCAAAATCAAACGCTTCTTCAAGTCTTCGGACAAAGAATTCAAAATCTTTGCAATAACGGTAACCGGCAGCTCTTCGCGATAAACCAAACAACGATTAATCGTTTCATTATGATCATATTTTGTAATAATCTTTTGAAAAGTATTTTCAAGAATATTCGCTGAATTATTAGAAATAAGTGTAACCACAACATCTTCCGGACAATAATCAACAATATAGCCCGAAACTTCATTTGACAAATTGCGGCGCTGAGCCACAGCCTTTTGCTTATCTATATTTTGAGCATTAATAATATCTATCAACTCAGCATCGCTCAACCCTTGATAATATTTAATAAATGGAATAGAAACGCTGTTTTCGTCAGAAATAAGTTTTTTTACCAAATCATGAGGAATATCTTTGGCGTTTTTTAAGCATTCAGACAATATCTGCCGTACTTTAACCTCAATATCTTCCACCATAATACGGAAAATATCTTCAGCCAGCTTTCTTTCGCGCAAAGTCAAATTAGGTTGACTATAAAGTGAAGAAAGCTTATTCACGGTAATAATTTTATTTTCAGCAGAAGGATTAAGCTCCAAACGGCTAACATCTTCTTGTGAAAGCTCTTTATTATTTGACATAGCGCAACACCCATTTTATTTCTATAAAACCATTGTACAGCAAATTTTTATAAAAAAATATTAAACTTTTGTAACAAGATTAATCAAATAACTAATCCTTTAAGACAGCAAACTGATCAACCTCATTAAGCCTATAAAACGTAATAATATAATCCATCATTCCCACAAAATTTTCAATTTCTGAAGCAAAGACCAAAAAAGCAATCAAAAACTTTCCGGAAAGAACTTGGCCACCATAACGCTGGCGACTTCTAAGCCACCGAAACTCCGGAAAATCAACAGAAGAATTAAGCCGCAATGCAAAAGACTTCATAGAATCATACAACGATGGAAAAATCCTAATACGATATTCTGTTTCTTCTGTTTCATCTTCAGGAATTAACCCTTCATCAGAATACCAAACCAACTCACGATACAAAGAATTTGACGCCGGCAAAAACTTAGCATTACCCCAATTGGTATTCAGAGCTGCCGCCGCAATCATAATCGAAGGAGGAACTGCATCAACTCTGCGCAACAATTCTTGTAATAAAAGAGCAATTCTTTCCTCTCCCTTTTCCGGAGTAAAATAGTCATACTGACGGGCAAAATTCTCAATAATAGCAATATCTGTCTTATCAAGAGTGCCGACTTGATACTTATAGTTGAGGTAAAGAATCACATTTCGTTCAAAAAGAATTTCCTGATTAAGCTTAAGCGCAAGGGGAATCAATGTCATAATAAAAAGACGCCTCTGCTCCATCTCTGATTTTATGGAAGTATAATCATAAGGCAGTGTCTCAACAAATATGCTCGGATATTGCCAATTTTTAGGCAAAAGAAAATTGTTATAATTGTTTTCTTTAAAAATTTTTTCAAGCTCAGCTGCTGAAACTTTTGGCACATCTAACGCCATCGCTTTTCCTGCAAATGAAAAGAAAAAAAGCGAACAAAAACAAAATAAGAATAAACTATGCCTTAGAATTTTCGACAGCTTTAACCTCCGGAATATAAGTTTTCAAAATCTTTTCAACCCCTTCTTTAAGGGTAACAGCCGCATAAGGACAACCGGCACAAGCCCCTCTCATCTCAAAATAAACGATTCCGTCTTCATAGCGCAAAAAGGCTATATCTCCGCCATCTTGCTTAACCGCCGGACGGATTCTTGCATCCAAAAGTCCTTTAATTTTAGCAACAATTTCATCATCTTTAACCGAGTCAGAAAACAGAACAACCTTTTCACCCGTTGCTAAAAAATCCATAATCTCCGCCATAACCAACGGCTTCAAATCCTCCCACGAAGCTGAGGATTCTTTCTTAACCGAAATCATATCCGGCGCAATAAAAACAGAAACAATTTGCCCCAAATCAACCAAGGCCTCGGCCAAAGGAGACTTACGCAAAGACTTTACATCGACAAACTCCGCCTGCCCTTTTTCTAAAAGGGGCTGGTTTGGAAAAAAGTTCATCACATCAGCATCGGGAGTAATTTGAGTTTCAATAAGCATAATAAAAATTCCTAAAAAACTAAGACAATCGCCGTTGAAGCTTATCTGCTAAAATCTGAGCTTTTAACAAATAAAGACGCAAATAATCAAGATGATTCGGAGCAAAAGAGCTGTTTTCATCGGCATTTCTAACCCATAATGGAGAAATCAAAACACCGTTCTCCAAAGCTTTAAGCAGATGAGTCCACTCTTCATAGAGCCCCAAATCAACAATCTGCTCGCGATAATCAACGGCAAAAGCCTTCATCATCAGCAAAAATCCATAAGCCTGCCCCTGCACAAAAAAGAAAACATCATCAGCCTTCATATCCCAAAATGCTGAGCTATATTCACGAACCTGAACAGCCAAATCTTGCTCTGATTTTTTCAAGACCGCAGACATCTTTTTTAAGATAAAAGCCAAATCCTGCGGGCTACGATAAAACAATGCCTCACCTTGTGCCAATTTCTGATTAAACAGCAAAAGCTCGCGCCTTGCTTTTCGATATTGTCTTGCAGAAGAAGGCACCGGCTTAATTTTATTTTGAGGATCAAGCAGCCAAATCGTCCCCGGATAAGATAACAACTCAGCAGCAGCCTTTAACGGATAATCTTTATCAGCCGGAACATTATCGGGAGAAATCTTTTGGCTTAATGCACTAACAGAAGTCTGCACGGCAGAAATCACACCTAATTGAAAGTTCGGCATATCATCCATAAAATAAGAAGGAAAGAAAAACGGCAGATTCGGTGTCCACATATTTTCATTAACCTCACGATTAATGATAGAGGCAGCCATTTCCACAGTGGCAGACTGCGTCGACTTATCGGGTCTGACATCATAATCAACATTTTTATCAATATGATGAATCAAATAAGCCCCGATGGGATAATACAAGCAAAAAACAAGACCACCGACTATAGCAAGCAAACGCCCCCAAGATTTCAGAAACAAAGAAGACCCGCGCAACAAACCATCACCGGTCGTCCGAAACCTCTTTAAACGAGAAACAATATTTTTTCCAAAGTCCGCAAACTTATTTTTCAGCATTAACTTTTCCCTTATGCGGCAACAAGCGACGCAGCTCATTAAAATCGAATATATGAGTTAGTTTAGCCATAATCCCAAAACTTGCAACACCCAAAATGCACAAAGCTGCAAAAAGTCCGCATTTTTTCCAATAAGCCAAAGCCAACCAATCACCAAAAGCTTGATTCAGAGCAAACAGTCCTCCGTAAAGCACCGCTCCCATTATCAATGAAGACAGCAAAATATAAAAGATTTTGACATTCAACTCTTTGCTAAACTTCCAGTAGCCGCGTTTTTTCAACCCTCTTTTATATTGATAAAAAGACACAAAGGCTGCCAAAGTTGTCGCAAAGGCTACCCCAACATGCCCAAACGGTTTCATTAAAAGAATAGAAAACACCATATTACAAACAAAAACCACAATACTATATTTAACCGGCGTCTTCGTATCACCTCTTGCAAAAAAATTAGGTGTTAAGGCTTTAACCAGCACATAAACCGGCAACCCAACTGAATAAGCCATCACGGCATAGGCCGTCATCTGTGTTTCATGAGCACCGAATTTTCCATGCTGGAATAAGATATTAACAATCGGCTCAGCCAAAACAATCAGCGCCACCGCTGCAGGAAAAGAAAGCAACGCCCCATATTCAACCGCACGAGACTGAAGACGATTCGTTTCTTCGGCATCTCCGGTTTTAATGCTTTTAGACAAGATAGGCAACAAAGCCACACTAATAGCAGCACCAATCACACCAAGCGGAAGCTGCTGCAACCGATTCGCATAATAAAGCCAAGAAATAGCACCTGTTCCCACCAAAGAAACAATGATTGTATCAACCATCATATTAATCTGATAAACACCCGCTCCCAACACCCCCGGAGCAATGCGCTTGAATAAAGTTTTAATATCTTCGTGTTTTATCAATCGACGAATATTCCATTGTGGGCGAATAACCACACCGGCACGCTTAAGAAAAAAGGCCAGCCACAAAATTTCCAACACACCGGCAAAGCTAACGCCAAAGGCGATTCCATGAGCAGGAGTTTCACCCAAAGGCACAAAGATAAAAACAGAAAATATCATCATCAGATTCAGAATAACCGGCGCTGCGGCAGGCGCAGCAAACTTATTCAAAGCATTCAAAATCCCTGATTGAAAAGAAACGATTGAAATAAAGAGCAAAAAAGGAAAAGTCAATCGAGATAAAACCGTGGCCAATTCAAGCTTTTCAGGATCAGCAGCAAACCCCGGAGCCAAAACCAACATCAACTCCGGCATAAAAAATTCCATAATAATTGTAAAAATCAGCAAAAAGAATGTCAAAACCGAAATAGCCTGAGAAGCAAACACAATGGCTTTATTTTGCCCTTCCGCCACCATTTTTGAAGACAACATCGGCACAAAAGCAGAAGTAAAAGCGCCTTCGGCAAAAAGACTACGAAACAGATTCGGCAGCTTAAACGCCACAAAAAAAGCATCTGCGATTTTTCCGGCACCCAAAAAATTTGCCAACACCATATCGCGGATAAAACCAGTCACACGACTAACAAGGGTAAAACCGCCGAAAGTTGCCACAGATTTAAACAAAGACATAAAAAAGCTCCGTTTTTTTTGAAAAATTAAAGATTCATTATTGAATTAAGTATATAATCGTGTATAAATAAAGCAAATACTTAATTATTTTTGCACTTTTTTGGCTGAAACCTCTTGACAAAGATTAAAATTATTGAGATAATAGACAAAAGAGAGAGGCAAAAATAAATAATAAAAACATATTAAGGAGAAAAGTTATGTCAAATATTACTAAAGAAAACGCCGCAAAAATTTTCGGCAACGGAGAAGCCAAAAAGTTTTTCACCAAAGGTGGAACCAAAACACTTGCCAGCAACGCAGAAAGAAATTTTGATGCCAAAGAAGCTGCAAACATCCTCAGCAAAGCTGAAAAAGAAATCGCTGTTAACGCCGCAATGAGAGAAGCTGCAGCCAAAACACACTAATAAACAAAAACCATTACAGTTATAGAATTAGGGGCATAACTTAAAAAACCGAAGAAGCATCTTCGGTTTTTTTATTTTGTTGATTAAATATTAAGGAAAAGACTTTATATTGAAAGAAAAACAACTCTTTGAATAAGGAGAAAAAGCGTGGCAGAATCAGCAGAAACCCAACTTTCCGAATTGCTGGAATTAAATAACAAAATCCTAAGAGAAAAAGACTATGATGTCGTCTTGTCACAAATTTTGAACTACGCACAAAGCACCAGCCAGTCTGATGGCATTTTCATTTACATTCTTAATGATGACAACTTTTTCAATCTGGAAGTCACACGCATAAACAGCCTGAACATTAATAAAGTCGGCAGCGACAACATCTCGCTTTACGCCACCATATACCTTCCGGAATTAAAGAACAAACCAATAAAAAGCATGGCCGAAAGCTGCGCTTATAACAAAGAAATACTTAACTCTGCAAATATCTTTTCTTCAACCGACTACGATAATAAACTGTTCAAACGTTTTGAAACAGAAAAAAACTACTCCGTTGTCTCTTGTTTGTCACTACCGATTATCAATCGCAAAGGACACCTCATCGCCGTCATACAGCTGATAAATGCCAAAGACAATTACGGAAAAATCATATCCTATAATCAAGAGATGCAGAAACAACTCCAGTCCATTGCATCTCTCATTGGCATAACACTGGAAAACCGCCAACTTCGTGCATCTTACAACCAACTTTTAGAATCTTTTATCGAGGTTCTGGCCCGCGCTATTGATGCAAAATCACCTTATACCGGCGCACACTGCCAAAGAGTTCCGGTCATTGCCCGAATGCTGGCAACAGCCGCCGTACAACAAACCAGCGGTCCCTTAAAGAATTTTGAAATGAGCCGTGATGATTGGTATGCCCTAAACATTGCCTCCTGGCTGCATGATTGCGGAAAAATCACAACACCGGAATATATCGTCGACAAAGCCACAAAGCTCGAAACCATATATAACCGCATCCATGAAATCCGAGACAGATTCGAAATTCTGCGTCGAGACGCTCATATCGAATATCTAAAGAAGCGCCTTGCAAATACAGAAAGCCAAGAAGAACTCCAAAAAGAATTCATTGGCAAAGTCAAACAACTGGAAGATGACTTTAACTTCATCGCACGTTGTAATACCGGCGACACACCTGTAACAGAAGAAGATATTCGCAGATTGGAAAAATTAACCGAAATAAAATTCATGAGATACTTTGACAGAACCAAGGGCCTTTCTTGGAGCGAAAGAGAAAATATTAAAAATATAAGAGCTTATCAAAACCCTGGATACGAAGAACTTCTGCAAAACCGACCGGATTTAATAAGCAAAGGCTATAATTACGGCGAACTCTATAACCTTGAAATCCCCAGAGGAACAATCACCAAAGAAGAAAGAGAAAAGATTAACGAACATATTGTCGTAACCATAGACATGTTAAAAGCCATTCATTTCCCCAAAGAACTTTCAAAAGTTGTTGAATATGCCGGCGCCCATCATGAACGCATTGACGGCAAAGGCTACCCCAATGGCCTAACCGGCGAGCAAATGTCTATACCGGCAAAAATCATGGCTATCGCTGATATTTTTGAAGCCTTAACAGCCAGCGATCGCCCCTATAAAGAGCCCAAAAAATTAAGCGAAGTATTACGCATAATGAAAGACATGAAAAATGAAGGCCACATCGATCCGGATTTATACCATGTATTTATAGAAAGCGAGGTCTATAAAGAATATGCAGAGCAATACATTTCTCCCAATCAAATTGATGAAATACGTCCGGAGGATTATTTCTAATGAAAATAACACCAATTCTCTGCCGTGCCGGCACAATGGATAACTATTCTTATTTAATAACAGATGAACAAAGTGGCATAAGTGCAATAATAGACCCTTCGGAGTCTGCTCCCATAATTGAAACCTGCCGCCAGCAAAATATACAGCCGGAATACATCCTGAATACGCACCACCATTTTGACCATACAGACAGCAATCTTGAACTCAAATCCATGTTCCATGCCCGTATTGTCGGAAATGCTGCTGACGCTGCCCGCATCCCCGGAATAGATATCGGAATAAAAGAAGGAGAAACCTTCAATTTAGGAGAAACACCGGCACAAATCATAAGCGCAGACGGACATACAATCGGACACATCTTGTGGTATTTTGCTAAAGATAAAGCACTATTTACCGGAGATGTTTTATTCAACCTCTGCATTGGTGGCATTTTTGAAGGAACCATAGAACAAATGTGGGCATCTTTACAAAAAATAAAAGCCCTTCCGGATGATGTCATGTTTTACCCCGGACACGAATACACACTTTACGGCACCAGAGATGCATTAAGAATAAGCAACAACGCCCCTGAAGTCATCAAATACCTTGAACAAGCCCAAAACAACCTAAAAAAGGCTTGCCTGCCGGCCCCTATAGTTTAAAAGAAGAAAAACAGTGCAACCCATACCTTGCAGCACAAAGCATTGTTGAGCTGGAACAACGTCTAGGTTATTAAAAAGAAGATTCTTTTCCGACAGAAATATTACGGTTAATATGAACCGAAAGTAAAATTCCAAAGCTTGTCATAATAGAAAGCATCACCGTTCCACCATAAGAAATAAGCGGAAGAGGAATACCTACCACCGGAATAAGTCCCAAAACCATCGCAGTATTAATAAACACATACAGAAAATAGTTTGTCGTTAAACCAATGGCCAGAATTTTACCAAAATAGCTACTGCTCTTAAATGCAAAAGAATAGCCATAAGCAATAATGCAGAAATTAATTAAAATGATAGAAACAGCCCCAATCATACCAAATTCTTCAGAAAGCATGGTATAAATAAAGTCCGTATGCTTTTCTGGCAAAAAGTTAAGATGGCTCTGTGTTCCTTTAAGAAACCCTTTACCAAATACACCACCTGACCCCAAAGCAATTTTAGACTGAATAATATGATATCCCGCCCCAAGAGGATCACGCTCCGGATTAAGAAAAGTAAGAACACGATTCTTCTGATAATCATGCAAAAAATGCCAAGCAATCGGCGCCATAACCACAGCACCAACACCAAGCAAAGCAAATTTCCATATCTGAACTCCAACACAAAAGAAAATCGCAGTTGTCGTCATAATGAGCATTAAACCAGTACCCAAGTCAGGCTGAATAATAACCAATCCGGCCGGAACCAAGGCCAACAACAAAGGAGGAACCATCCCCTTAACACTTTCAATACTCTGCAAAGAAGATGCATGAAAATATCGCGCTAAGGCTAAAACAAGCGCAATTTTCATCAATTCAGAAGGTTGAAGTTTGAAAAAACCAAAATTAATCCAGCGTTGCGCTCCCATTCCAACATGTCCGCCAACTTCAACAATAAACAAGAGAATAAGAGTAAAGAAATAAAACACATAAGCATAGCGCATAAACAAACGAATATCGATAAGCGCAAAAACAATCATCACCCCTAAGCCAACACCAAAACGCATAAGCTGATTAATCGCCCAAGGAGACCAACTTCCATTAGCTGCAGAATAAAGCATCGTTACTCCGATAGCCGCTAAAAGACAAATAAAGAACACATACCAAAAACTGATATTCATCAATTTTTCTTTAATTGACATTCTCTGGCCACGAAAACTTGTTTCATAAGGTTTATACATTTTTTCCTCTTAATGCTTTCGATAATCAACCGGATCCAAAACCAAACTCTCATACAAAATCTTACTGGCAATAGGTGCTGCCACAGAAGAACCACCACCACCATGCTCAACAACAACAGCCACGGCATATTTCGGATTATCCGCCGGAGCATAACCAATAAAGATAGCATGATCCCGATATTTCCAAGGCAAATCTTTTTGCTTAATAATACCGCTCTGACGCTCTTTCAGCGTAATACGACGAACCTGAACCGACCCTGTTTTACCGGCCATTTTCATCCCCTTATAATCAAAGCGCGAAGCCCAGGCCGTACCATGAATATGGTTCACAACATCAAACATACCTTGTTTTACAATATCAAGAAAAACATCAGATACATTAATTTTCTTAATTTTAAGAAGCGTCCGATCATCAATCGGGAAAAACGTCGGAACAACCTCATATCCACCATTAACAAGACGAGCCGTCATTGTCGCCAGCTGCAAAGGCGTTACCAAGATATATCCTTGCCCAATTCCTGATATAAGGCTTTCGCCAACCTGCCATGGTTCACCAAAACGTCTTAACTTCCAATCTTTATCAGGAATAAGCCCTGCTTTTTCATGTTCAAGTCCGATATTTACCTTTTGCCCCAACCCAAAACGACGCGCCATTTCAGCAATTTTATCAACTCCAACACGTTGAGCTGTTTCATAAAAATAAATATCACAAGAATGCATTAAGGCCTCGACCACACCCAAATAACCATGTCCGGCTCGTTTCCAACAATGGAAAGGGTGATCGCCGAGCAACATTTTCCCGGCACAAAAATAACGAGTATCTGGCTTAATAGCGCCAAATTCCAGCCCGGCAAGAGCAACCAATGGCTTAAAAACCGACCCTGGAGAATACTGTCCTTGAATGGCTTTGTTAATCAGAGGCTTTTTCTCATTAGTCTGCAGAGCATTCCACTCCTGATGGCTCAATCCACGCGTAAAAGCATTAGGATCAAAGGCCGGTGTCGAAACAAAAGACAATATTTCGCCGCTGTGAACATCAAGCAAAATCGCCGCCCCACTTTCTTCACCAAAGGCATCGAAAGCTTTCTCCTGCAATCTTGCATCAAGCGTAAGAGTAATATTTTCACCGGGAACACCTTCTGTTTCCTCAATTTCTTTCATAACGCGTCCATAGGCGTTAACTTCCATTTTAAGAATACCGCCTTTTCCACGCAATCTTTTCTCCAAATACTTTTCAATACCGGATTTACCGATCTGAAACCCCGGCACTTCAAGTAACGGATCATCTTTAACATCAGTATCGGAAACAGCTGCCACATAACCAAGAACCTGAGCCATTTTTTCACCATAAGGATAATAACGGTTCAGCCCTTCATCAATAAATATGCCTGGCAACTCAGACGCATTAAGCTGAATTTTAGACACCTCTTCCCAAGTCAAATTGTCTTTAACCTTAATCGGAACAAAACTCTTGTTTCGTTTCAAATCTCGCTTAATCCGCTCTTCTTCAAAATCTTCAAGCGGCATAATCTTTTTGAAAGAATCAAGCGTCTGCTGAACATCTGCAGTCTGTTCCGCCACAATAAGTGCCTGAAAATTTTGCTCATTTGTTGCTAACACAACACCATTTCTGTCATAAATAATACCACGCTGAGGAATCAAAAGACGTGTTGAGATTCTGTTTTCATCAGCCAACATTTTAAATTTATCTGCCTGATAAACTTGCAAATAATAAAGCCTAAAGATAATGCACAACAACAAAAACGCCATACCACAAGCCATAATCAGCGAGCGTTTCAGAAGAACTTTACCTTTATCATTGTCACGATTCATATCACGCCTCGTCCGTCATAAGCTTATTCTGAATTCCAACATTTACCAATGTCACCAAAGGATAAACGGCTGACGTCAACAAAAAAGAAAACATCAATAAAGCAAAAGGCAAAAAGTCAGCATAATAAATAGAAACCACAAACCACCGAGCAAACATCACAACAAAAGCCAATGGCAAAAACCCAAGCCACAAAAGCTCAAAAGACTTTCCGTTAAAATATTTAACCATATAGCCAACGAGCACGTACAAAAGCAAGAGCTGAAAGATACTTGAGCCCAAAGGAGCGGAAGTTAACACATCTTCAAACAGACCTAAAAAAAACACCGAAAACAGATTAAAAACATCCGGTCGATGCAAAACCCAATAATAAACGCAAATAACCGCCACATTAGCATGAATATTTGTCGGCAACAAAAAATCAAACGGCATATAAGAAAGTGCCACCCAAATAATAGATGTCAGCAAAGGCAGCATTTTTTGTATTGAGAGCTTAAGTGCCTCGTCCCAATCCTCATTCATTGACAGCCTCCTCAACAACAACTGTCTCGGAAAGGGCTTCCTGACTTTCCAAAGGAAAAGAAACAATTTTCACATACTCAACTTTATTCAAATCAGCAAACGGCAGTACCCTTATCTCACGCTTTGACACATGAGAAACCACGCCCACCGGCAACCCTGCCGGAAAAACACCGGCCACACCGGAAGTAACTACTCTGTCACCTTCTTGAATATTTGCCGACAGCGGCGTAAAAACAAGCTTTGGATTTAGCTCATTATCACCGGCCAAGATTCCACGAACACGCGTATTTTCTATCATCACCGGAATTCGTGAGTTAATATCAGTAATCATAAGAATTTTGCTATAAAGCTGCCCGACCTTGTCAAGCCGGCCAACCACACCTTTTTCGGTTAAAACAATCTGCCCCTTCTGAGCCGTTGTATCTTTACCCGTATAAGCAATAAGTGAATGAGAAAAAGCATCACCCTCTTCAGCCACAACGCGAGCCGTCACAAGATTTTCCTCATCGGGACGAGTATAATTCAAAAGTTTTGCTAAAAGACGATTTTCTATTTCGAGAGAACGAGCTCTCTCACTAACCAAGCGCAAACGACGATTCTCTGCCTTAAGAAACTGATTTTCTTTATGAGCTAAAGATAAATCTTTAAGATAATCATAAGCATTAGCCAAAAGCCGTGCCGGTAAAATCAATACATCAACAACAGGAGTAACAACATCTGTCGCCACAGAAGAAGTCTTGTCAATAAGAGCAGTATCTGTTTTATTAAGCAGCATCATCACAAACGCAATAAGAAACAAAATCACCAGAGCAAACTTTTTAAGCAACTGCCGAATTTGGCTTAATTGCATAAACAATACTCTTCTGCGTTTCATGACACCTCTGATAAAAGTAAAAAAGCCGACAAAAGAGGCTCAACCGCCCCTTTCATCGACTCTGATTAAAAAACTAGTACATTGTAGAAAGAATACTTTTCAGCTTATGAATATCTTCCAAAGCCTTACCGGTACCCTTAACAACACAAGCCAACGGATTCTCTGCAATAGAAACCGGAAGACCTGTTGCATTGCGCAAAACCTGATCCAAATTAGAAAGCAAAGCCCCTCCACCGGTCAGCACGATACCCTTATCAACGATATCAGCAGCCAATTCAGGAGCCGTATTTTCCAAAGCCACCTTAACAGCTTCAACAATCTGAGCCACCGGCTCTGCCAAACTTTCAGCAACTTGACGTTCGGTAATAACGATTTCCTTAGGCACACCATTCATCAAATCACGACCTTTAATCTCAACGGTACGGCCCTCACCTTTTTCCGGCGGACAAGCAGAACCGATTTCTTTTTTAATTTTTTCTGCACTGCCTTCACCGACCAAAAGATTGTGATTACGGCGAATATAAGAAATAATGGCGCTATCCATTTTATCACCGCCCACACGAACAGAACGGGCATAAACAATACCGCCAAGAGAAAGAACGGCAACTTCAGTTGTACCACCGCCAATATCAACCACCATGCTACCTGTCGGTTCAGTAACCGGAAGACCGGCACCGATAGCCGCAGCCATAGGCTCTTCAATCAACCATACTTTGCGAGCACCGGCCGCCTCGGCTGATTCCTGAATAGCACGACGTTCAACCGCAGTTGACCCGGACGGAACACAAACAATCACCATCGGAGATGCAAAAGAACGACGATTATGAACTTTACGGATAAAATACTTAATCATCTCTTCGGCAATTTCAAAATCGGCAATAACACCATCGCGCAAAGGACGAATAGCATGAATATTCCCCGGAGTACGACCGAGCATCAGCTTAGCTTCATTACCAACGGCTAGCACTTGCTTTTTACCGCGATATTCCTCGATTGCGACCACAGAAGGCTCATTAAGCACAACGCCTTTTCCTCTGACATAGACAAGCGTATTAGCGGTACCCAAGTCGATAGCCATATCAGCCGACAGCCACCCCATTAATTTTGATAACATGATATAAATCTCCGGATAAGTTCATAAAATTAAATACAAATTGATTATTATATGTATAACGATAATACAATACTTGCAAGAATTTATAACAGTTTTTTCACACCTTCGATAAGATTTTCCAAAAGCTCTTTTTCACCGCGATAGCAATGCTCAAACAAAATATCAGCCAACATTTGATTATTAAACCAAGTCCGCTGACGTTTAGCATATTGACGCGTATGCAATTTTGCCAAAGCCACCGCCTCTTGCAAAGAAATTTCTTGCCGCACAAAACGCAAAAGTTCAGGCACACCGAGTGCGCGCATGGCCGGCAATTTTTCATTTAACTGAAGGGCAGAAAGCTTTTTAACCTCGTCTAATGCGCCTTGTTCAATCATTTTATCAAACCGAACGGAACAATTTTCCTCCAATTCGCGAATAGATGGAACCAGCTTAACAGTAAAAAAACGCGCCTCGGGAAACCTTTTGATTTTTGGCAAGCTATGCCAATAAGAAAGTGGCTTTCCTGTATCATAAAAAACTTCCATAGCACGGCGAACACGCGTTGTATCATTCGGAGAAAGCCGCTGCGCCGTTTCTTCATCATAAGCTGCCAACATTTGATGAAGCCCATTAACTCCTTTTTCATTCAAAAGTTGAGCAACATTCAACCGCACTTTAGAAGATGTTTCCGGAATAGGCGTTGTTCCATTAATCAAATTGTCAAGATAAAGCCCCGTTCCGCCAACCACAACCGGAATTTTTTCTTGAAACCATAAAAGACGGATAATTTTTTCAGCTTCATTAAGCCAATCAACGACCGAACCATTTTTTGCCGCCGGCCACATCTGATAAAGATAGTGAGAAACACGCTTTTTATCATCATCACTTGGGCAAGCGGAAAGAAGAGGCGTATCGACATAAACTTGCATTGAATCAGCATTAACCACCGCCCCATCCAAAGCCTCAGCCACATCAAGAGCAAGCCCTGATTTTCCTGAAGCCGTCGGACCGGCAATAACGACGATAACATTTTTCATAACCTCACCCCTTATAGTTTTCGAGTTTTTGCTCCTTCCGTCACCAAACGATAGCACAAGTCTTCATACGAAATCCCGCAATATTTTGCCTGTTCCGGCACCAAAGAAAGCGGCGTCATTCCGGGGTTTGTATTAACTTCCAACAAAACCACGCCGTCTTCATCATTATAACGAAAATCACTACGTGACAGCATATTACATCCCAATGCCCGATGCAAGCGCAAAGCATAGTCTTTGACTTTATCCTCAACCGCTTGGGGCAAATCTGCCGGCAAAACATGCTTTGTCATTCCGTCTGTATATTTTGCCTGATAATCATAAAAATCTGTCTGCGGACAAAGTTCGGTAACCGCCAAGGCGCGATTATCAAACACGGCACAAGTCAATTCGCGTCCGGCAATATATTTTTCAACAAGAATAAGAGCCTGTTCATCAGGATAAACGACCCGAGTCACATCTTTTTGCGTCTTTACAATAAACACACCGACGCTTGAGCCGTCAGCCACCGGCTTAACCACATAAGGCAGAGGGATTTTCGTTCCGCGTTTCTTAAATTCGGCAAAAGTCATTTTCTCGGATTCGGCAACTTTGATTCCGCAATCAGCCGCCACCAGCTTGGTAAGTGCTTTATCCATTCCAACGGCAGAGGCCTTAAGACCGGAATGCGTATAAGGAATTTGCAACAAATCCAACAGCCCTTGAATTTCACCGTCTTCGCCCCAGTTTCCGTGCAAAGCATTAAACACGACATCAGGCTTTTCGCGGCGCAAAACTTCAATCAGATTCCACGCATCACGCAAATCATATTCCAAAACCTCATAGCCTTTGTGACGCAACGCTTCGGCCACACCTTTTCCGCTGACAAGGCTAACCTCGCGTTCGGCCGAAAAGCCGCCCATCAGAACCATAACTTTTTTCATCACATTAAATCCTTTAAAATATAAATTTTTATGTTAGTATGCGAACAAAAGATTTAAGGAAAGACTAATTAGGAACAAAAAAAATGCTGCAAAAAGCTGAATTACTCTTGCCGGCCGGTTCGCTGACAAAATTAAAGACCGCAATTTTATACGGTGCCGATGCAGTTTACGCCGGCACGCCGGATATGTGCTTGCGCGCACAATCAAAAATGACCATGGAAGATTTACAAGAAGGCATAGCCTTTGCTCATGAACGTGGAAAAAAAATATACCTGACATTAAACTTGTTCATGCACAACCGCGACGTTGAAAAACTTCCAACCTTTGTTGACACACTGCGCCAATTAAAACCCGATGGCGTTCTGATTGCCGACCCTGGAGTTTTCATGTATGTCAAAGAACACGCACCGGAACTAAATTTATTTGTTTCAACACAGGCCAACATCTGCTCATCTCTGGCCGTAAAGTTTTGGCAGCAGCAAGGCGCCAAACTCTGCGTTTTAGGGCGTGAAGTCACGTTTGAAGAAATGAAGCAAATCCGCAAAGACAGTCCCGATATTTTGCTTGAATGTTTTATGCACGGCGCCATGTGTATGTCTTATTCGGGACGTTGCCTGATTTCCAATTATTTAGCCGACCGCAGCGCCAACCAAGGCAAATGCGCACATTGCTGTCGTTGGCACTACAAACTTCATCTCCGCCTCAAAGACGGCACAATAAAAGAACTGGTGATTGATGAAAACAACAAAGACAGCTTTGAATTTTTGCTGGAAGAAGAATTCCGCCCCGGAGAATATTATGAAGTTGTCGAGGATGAACACGGCGGCTATATTTTGAACTCAAAAGATATGTGCTTACTACCGCGCTTACCTGACTTATTGAACATCGGCATGGATTCGCTAAAAGTCGAAGGACGCAACAAAACCGAATACTACGCCGGCATTGTTGCCCGCACTTACCGTAAAGCGATTGATGACTGGTATAACAATCCGCAAGAATGGGATTATACAAAATACATGGGAGAATTGGAAACGCTTCAAAATCGCGGCTACTGCCTCGGATTCCATGACGGAAAGCTCACCAACATTAGCCAAAACTACGAATACACCCGCACATTGGGTGACTGGTTGTTTGCCGGCTCGATTGTTGAATGGCAAGGCGATGACGCCATTTTTGAGCTTCGCAATTACATCAACAGCGGTGAGGAAATAGAGTTTTTAGCGCCAAACAGCCTAGAAAATATCAAACTAAGATTAAGCGAATTTGAAGACGCCGACAGCGGCGAAATCACACCACGCGTTTCCGCCGGACAAAGCAAAAAAATCCGCATTCGCCCAACCGCTTGGAATCTGGATATTGCAGAAATTAAACAACGTTTGCCGCAATACACGATTGCCCGCAAGTTTGCTCCGCTTGAAGGAGAAAACGGTCAAATGCTGGCTCACAAAAAATCTGAATATAATCAGTTGATTGAAAACAAATAAGAAGGCTTAGTTCAATACCTGCGGTGTTTCCAAAGAATCAGAACGATTCCCCAGCAAAAATGTCGGCACCTTAACATCTTCGGTAACGCCGCGGCTTTCCTTAAGCACCTTGCAACTTCCGTAAAAAACAGCGCTTGGTGTTGATAAAGGCGCCACACTTGTAAATTCATAATATTCTCCAGGCTCCAATGTCGGAATCTCCCCCTTAAAGCCTAAAGAATCATCACGAAAATTATTTCCCTTTGCGTCGGTAATATTCCAGTTTTTACCAACCAGCTGAATTTTTTCTGAAGAATTATTTTCAATACACAAATAGTAACCGTAAACAAACTTATCTTTGTTTTCAAAGTCTTTCTCATCTTGCTCCAATTCAACTGTGCAAGCCGAAATAACAATATCATCTGTTGCCGAAGTTACAAAATTTTCTTCATTTATCATTTCAAAAAAAATCCTTGAAAAGAAACAATTACAAATAAATTTTAAATTTTGAAAAATAATGAAGCAACCGGATAACAACTTGTTCACAGCATTATCCACACATATTTGCAAGAGCAAAAAAAACTATTGATTTTAAAAAATATTAATTTTTCGATTCGATAACAAAAAAAGAGGGGCAACTGCCCCTCCAACCATGGAAGATAAAAGATTTTTTACTTAGCCAAAACCTCTATCAATTTCTGAGTAGCCTCGTCTGAAGAAATATTGTGACAAACGGCATATTCATTAGCAAGACGACCCAGAGCTTGCTCATAAATCTGACGTTCGCTATAAGACTGCTCGGCCAAATTATCCTGACGATACAAATCGCGAACAACCTCAGCAATAGCAATCGGATTGCCGGAATTAATTTTATTTTCATATTCCTGAGCACGACGCGACCACATAATTTTTTTAACCTTTGCCTTGCCTTTAAGAACATTAACGGCATCATCCATAGTCGACGCTTCAGAAATTTTACGCAACCCGACAGTATCTGCTTTTGCCATAGGAATACGAAGTGTCATTTTATCTTTATCAAAATTAACCACAATCAATTCCAATTCCGAACCGGCAATTTTCTGCTTAGAAATATCAGAAACTTTACCGACACCATGAGCTGGATATACAACAAAATCCCCTGAATTAAAAGCAATACCCGAAGAAAGTTTTTTATTCATCATCACTCCTTCAAACCTATTATAAAATGATTAATGCGAGAGCATTCTCGCCCTTTGACGCGCACAATATATCACATTTTTAAAGACAATGCTAGCCCTAAAATTAATTTTTTTGACAAAAAATCTCACTTTTTTTGTTAAAAAGTGAGATTTTATTGAATTTACAATACATTAATATGTTGGATAATCCGTAATGGTTGGTTGAGGTTCAGCCTGAATCCGCTCAACGTCCGTATCTGGATAAGATTGAACATCATAAATTCTACCACCAGACTCATAAAGCGTGTTTTGAATCTGATTATTAACCTGTGCCGGATTCGGCTCTTGAGCAATAGTCGGATCTTGAGGTTCTGACTCTGAAACAACATTAGACGGTACCGAAGCTGCTGTTGGAGCAACCGAAACATCCGGAATCGAAGCATCTGGTGTCACTCCTGCAGATGCATTTGATGAATTATCGGCAGGTTGATCAACGATCGGATTTCCAAGAGGATTTTCGTTACTGTTGCTTTGTTCTAAAAACATAACATTTTCTGTTCCATTAGCATTTTCGGCTTCTCCAAAAACTTCCACTTCTTGCTGGTTTGAAGAAGGGGCATTTTGCGCCTCTGCAGACATTTCTGCCATAGCGCTTCCGCTAGCCAAAAGAGCGGCAATCAAAGCAAAAGAAAATTTATTCATAAGTTCCTCCTGAAAAAAATTTTTTTAACGGTCATAAAAAAAATATAATCTGTAATTATATTAAAAAAAGGGCAATGGCTTAAAAAGTCCTGCCCTTTTCAAAAAACAAATTATTTTACCAAATTGACCGTATCTTTGGCAATCATAAGCTCTTCGTTTGTCGGAATAACAAAGACTTTAACTTTAGAATCCGGAGTCGAAATCTCGACCGTTTCACCTTTCAACGCATTATTTTCTTCATTAAGCCCAATTCCGAGATAAGCCAAGCGCTTACAAATTTCCTTACGTAAAGAAGGCGCATTTTCGCCGATTCCCGCAGTAAAGATAATCGCATCAACACCACCCATAACTGCGATATATGACCCGATAAAACGAATAATCGTGTGAACATAAACTTCCATAGCGGCAAGAGCCTTTTCATCACCTTCATTGCACTTTTGTTCAACATCACGATTATCAGAATAACCGCACAAACCAAGCATACCACTTTGTTTGTTCAGCATATCATTAACCTCATCAACGGTTTTGCGCTGATATTTCATAATATGAAGCGGAATATACGGATCAATATCACCGCAACGAGTTCCCATCATAATACCAGCCAAAGGCGTAAATCCCATAGAAGTATCAACACACTTGCCATCAACCACAGCAGAGATTGAAGCTCCGTTACCTAGGTGACAAGTCACAAATTTTCCGGTTTTACCCATAAGCTTAGCCGCAACTTCAGAAACATACTTATGAGACGTTCCATGAGCACCATAGCGACGAATTTGATGTTCGCTATATTGTTCATAAGGCAACGGATACAAATAAGCGGCACGCGGCATTGTCTGATGAAAAGCCGTATCAAAAGCCACAACTTGCGGCACATTCGGCAATGCATTTTTAACCGCCTTAATACCAAGAACGGCAGCCGGATTATGCAGCGGTGCTAAAGTTGATAAATCATCAATTTTTTGCAAAACATCATCATCAACCAAAACTGAGCGGTCAAAATAGCTTCCACCTTGAACCACACGGTGACCAACACCATCAAGTTCATCAAGACTTTTCAAAACACTGCCCAGCAAAAGATTCAAAACTTCGCGGATAGCCTCGTTATGAGAAGGCAGAGCCACTTCTTTAATAACCTTATCATTATCACCGGCTTTAATGCTGACAAAAGAACCATAAATACCGATTCTCTCGGCATTACCTTTTGCCACAACGGTATAATTATCGCCTTCAACATCAAAAAGCTGATATTTCAGAGAAGAAGAACCTGAGTTAAGAACCAAAATTTTTTTCATCAAAACCTCCCGTTACTTTTGTGCCTGCAAAGCCGTAATGGCAATAACACCAACAATATCATCTACCAACGCTCCGCGAGACAAATCATTAACCGGAGCATTCAACCCTTGAAGCATGGGGCCATAAGCCTCACACCCACCAAGACGTTGCAAAAGTTTATAACCGATATTTCCGGCCTCAAGTGACGGAAAGATTAAAACACGGGCTTTACCGGCAACTTCGCTGGCAGAAGCTTTTTTCTTAGCCACAACTTCATCAAGGGCAGCATCAGCCTGCATTTCACCATCGATTCGAATAGGCAAATCTTTATATTCATCGCTCTTCAAATCGGCTTTAGCTAACTCGGTTGCACGCTTAACTTTATCAACCCCATCACCTTTGCCGGATCCATAAGTCGAATAAGACAACATAGCTACATTAGCCTCGATTCCAAATTTCAAAGCACTTTCTGCAGCATCAAGGGCAATGTCTGCCATTTCGCGGTCTGTCGGATTAATCACGATGGCACAGTCCGAAAACAGATAAGGCTTGTCGTTTGAAACCATAATCAAACAAGAAGAAACAGAGCGACCTTTTTTAGCAGATTTAATAATCTGCAAAGCCGGACGAACGGTATCAGCAGTTGAATGATTAGCGCCTGAAACCATACCATCAGCATGACCGGCCTTAATCATCAGTGTTCCGAAGTAGTTATAATTCAGCGCGAGCTTTTCAGCTGATTCCATACTCAAACCTTTATCCTTGCGCAGTTCATACAACAAATTGGTATATTCCTGCAAATGCGGAGAGTTTTCCGGCTTAACAATAGAAATATCATCTAAATCCCAGCCTTTGGAAGCAAAATGATTTTTGATTTCATCTTCATTACCGAGAATAATAATTTTTGCCACTTTTTCAGAAGCAATAATATGAGCTGCCTCCAAAATGCGCAAATCTTCACCCTCAGGTAAAACAATAGTCTTATGCAACAGCTTTGCTTTATCCATCAAGCCGCGCAAATATTTACTATAAGCCATGACATTATCCTTAAAAAAACAATATAAAAAATTTTGCTAAAACTAATAAACAATGCTTCAAGCAAATTGTCCACAAAAAACTTTTGATTTTTTAATGTAAATAGAATAACATCAAATAAATTTTTGGAGCACGATTATTTTAACCGCATAGGAAGGGTAGATAAAAACCATGGAAAGAACACTTTCAATCATCAAACCGGACGCCACCGCACGCAACATCACCGGCCAAATCAACACAATGATAGAAGCCTCAGACTTACGCATTGTTGCCCAAAAGCGGATTCGCTTAACTCAAAGCCAAGCCGAAGAATTTTATCATGAATTAAAAGATAAAGTCTTTTTTGGCAGTATGGTCCAACAAATGATATCAGGTCCGGTTATTGTTCAGGTATTGGAAGGAGAAAACGCGATTGCACATTACCGCGAGATTATGGGCGCCACCAATCCTGCCGTTGCGGAAGAAGGCACGATTCGCAAAACCTTTGCTCTTTCAATAGAAAAAAATTCGGTACATGGCTCAGATTCGCCTGAATCTGCCAAAAGAGAAGTTGGATTTTTCTTCAGCAAAACAGAAATTGTCGGATAAGGAGCATTACCTTGCACAAAATAATTTTAGCCCTATTGATGAGCTTTGGCATCATACACACAGCCAACGCAAAAAGCAGTGAAAAATATGTTGCGGAAGTCAGCATAGACATCACAGCCGAAGATGCTGCCTCCGCCCGAGAAAAAGGCATGAAAGAAGCTTATCGCAAAGCTTTTTTGACCGTTGCCGGAAAGTCTACTGACAGCGAGGGATTAGCGCGCCTGTCAAACTTAACCGATGATCAACTGGTAAATTTCATTCAAGAAGCCGAGGTCATCTCAGAAAAAGCCTCAAACGTGCGTTATATCGCCACGCTTAAAGTCCGCATAAATAATAATCTGCTTAAAACTTATATGGAAGAACAAGGGATAAACTACGTTATCCGCACAGCTTCAAACATCATTGTTGTTCCCGTATTCCGTGAATTCTCCGGCGATTCTCCTCTGCTGTGGGAAAGCCGCAACGAGTGGCGCAAAGCATGGGAGCAATCCCCCAAAACTGGCAGCGAAAACAACTATATATCCGTTCCTGCCGACAGCATGGTTTATTCTGTTTTAGACGGCAACAAAGCGCTCCAACTCAACGGTCAAGCATTAGACCTTGTTGCCAGCCACCTCAACACTCGCAACATCTATGTTTTAGATGCTGTTTATAACGGCATTGAAGGATTAAGAATAAACATCATGCCCTACAACGGCCAACCATCAAAAACCATAGACATCAGCGGAGAAAGAAGCCCTGAGCTTTTCCAAAAGGCGATTCCCGAAGTTGCGGCCTATATCGACAGCACCATTCAGGAACAAAACATTGCCTCTGACACAAGCCGACAGGAATTAATCGGAATGTATAGCTATGACAAGCTTTCAGACTGGATTAAAACCGAAAACCAGCTCAAAAACATTCCCCAGATAAGCAGTGTAAAAATTGAAGCAATGGGCAAAGGCAAAGTCCAATTCCGTCTGGAATACATCGGTCAAATTTATGACTTGATAACCGCCTTAAAAGCTTATCGCTTAAACCTTCAGGATATGAACGGATATTATAACCTCAGCACGGGAGCATAAAAACATGATGACCGCCGACAAACCTTTAACCGCTAATCGCAATTGGATGTTTTGGCTCGCTCTATTCATCCTCTTTTGCTATGGACTATACATTTTGCGCTCGGTTTTATTGCCATTTGTCGCCGGCATCATCATCGGATATCTGCTTGATCCGTGGGTCAGAAAAATAAATAAATGGGGCATGAACCGCACCTTGGCTACCTTTCTCGTTTTGCTGGCTTTAGTGCTCATCATTGTACCGTCCGTCATTTTGCTCCTTGGCGTAATCAACGATCAAATCACGCGTTTTATCTCTGTTGTACCGGAATATTTGGCCTCATTAACCAAAAAACTTGAACCATGGATTAATGACTTGCAAAAAAATATTCCTGCTCTCGACGCTGACAAAGTCAAAAGCTACTTAAAAAGCAACATGGCAAATAACTTAAAACTCGCTGGCAAAGTTTTACAAAGTGTCGTCACCAGCGGATTCGCTCTGATGAACATTATTTCTTTGCTGCTTATTACGCCGGTTGTTGCCTTTTATATGTTACGTGACTGGGATGGCTTCATCAAAAAGATTGATAGCTTATTGCCACGCAAATCAAAAAAATCGATTCGTATTCAAGCCAAAGAAATCGACCGTACTTTAGCCGGCTTCATCCGCGGACAATTAAGCGTCTGCATTTTGCTTGGTGCTTTTTATTCCGCCGGACTTTACTTTGTCGGCCTAGAACTTGGCGTTTTGATTGGCTTTATCGCCGGCGTCATCTCTTTCATTCCTTATGTTGGCAGCATCACCGGCTTTTTGGTCAGCTTAGGCGTCGCTTTTGCTCAGTTTGACAGCTTAGGACCAATTGCTCAAGTTGTCGGCGTATTTATCGTCGGACAATTTTTAGAAGGCAACTTCCTAACGCCGAAATTAGTCGGCGACAGCGTAGGCCTTCATCCGGTATGGATAATGTTTGCCTTGCTGGCCGGCGGCGTCTTGCTGGGCTTTTTAGGCTTGATGATTGCGGTTCCTTTGGCCGCAATTATCGGCGTCCTGATTCGCCACGCCATTGAAAATTACAAACATAGCAGTCTTTACTTAGAGGACTAAAAAAAATAACCTTAGAGCCACCAAACTCTAAGGTTATTTTTTTAGCTTTCCTTATAACGTTCTTTGCGCTCGCGCCGTGACAAGCTCCACAAATTTCCCCAACCGTTAATCGGCTGAACATCATATTTTGACTTAAAATCAAAATTCCGAGAAAAAAACAAAGACGTTGTTTTAGTATAATTATTCATCGGGCAAAAACCATAAAAATCGACTTGTAGCAAATTGGCCGCTTTCAAAGCCGCAACCGCATCTTTATATTCTTGACTGGTGTTAATGCGGTCGCTGTCGTCTAAAATAACCAGCCCACCATCAGCAAGAGCATTAACTGCGGCTTTAGCACATTCGGCACGCCTTTTACCATCAACCACAATCACATCATAGCGGCAATCGTCTTCAAATACGGCATTTTCATAAATTTCACCTTCATCACGCCAGCGCACATCCAAATTCTCTTCATTAAATTCGTGTTGCCACTTATCAAACCATTTTGGATTATCTTCAATACTCACCACATTTTTGGCGCGTGCCGCCCAGAATAAAGATGAATTTCCGCAACCAAATTCAAAAATTTTTTTATCGCTATAATCAAATTGCGACAAATATTCTATTGCCGGATAAGTATACCACGGCAGCGGCTTACCGTCGCGATCGACACAAACTTTCTCGTCAATCGTACGCTCAATGGCAAAATCCACCCGCCACATATCTATAAATTTTTGAAACTTTTCGCTATACATCACAAAATTCCACAATAAAAAATTTAACCCTCTTATTTTGCTTTATTTTTTTATAAATAAAGTCTATAAAGAAAGCAAGCACGAAAAATCAGCAAGGAACGATAAATGAAAAAGGCTGAACTTATCTTAAAAAACCCCCGCACCGAGAAGTTAAAAACCGTATCAACCGGTTACTCTTGGAGCGTATTACTGTTTTGCTTTTTGGTTCCGCTGTATCACCGCAATTTGAAACAGAGCCTTTTGTTTTTAACCTTGTGGCTCTGCACCTTAGGCGCAGCATCACTTATCTTAGGCTTTTACTACAATCGCCTCTATGGACGCAGCCTAATAAAAAAAGGCTATAAACTATTTCACATCCAAGGGCAGATTTCTCAAAAACAGCTACAAAAAATATTGCCTAATAACCTCGGCTGAGTTTGGCGGCGGCATTAGCCGCGGCGGAAGAAACCTGCATCAATAAATAACTGACCATCTCCTCGACCGGCATAGCTGCATTACGAGTATCTCTTTCGCAGTTATAGAGCAATTCCAAAACACTAAAAACACGATCACGATTCCAAATGCTAAGCTGTTTTTTGAAACTAGATTCGCGGAAAAAAATAATCCTCGGCACCAGCTTTTTCACCGCTGTGTCAATCGTGTCACCCTTTTCCATAGACCCAAGACAAACCAAAATCTTCTGAAAATGATAAAATAAAGAACGCACCACTTGCGCCGGATCAATCCCTTCATTCAACAAACGTTGATAAGCTTGAAGCGTTTTATCTTTCAAACCACTGGCAGCAAAAAAACACACGTCATCGGTTGAAGAAGAAGCCGTATCACTAACCACCGCCCGCACATCTTCAGGCAAAACCGTTTTCTTATCTCCGAGATAAGTCACCAGTTTTTCCAGCTCGCCCAAATTGCTTTTTCTGTCATTAGAAAGACGCGCACATAAAAGCTGCAGCGCCTCATTTCCGATAGACACACCATTTTCACTCAAAAAGGTCCTGACTGTTGAAAAAACATCTTCATCGCGATCTTCATAACAAGCAATAACGCCGGCAAACTCAGCATCTTCGGCAAACTTCACCAAAGAAGACTTTTTATTCAAAGACGCCGAATAAATAATTAAAAGTGTGTCCGACTTTGCATCATCAAATAAAGACTTAAGAACTTTAGTCAGATTATTGTCGGCGTTTTTAATCACAACAACCCGACGTCCCCCCATCAGAGATTGAGCATTAAATTCGCCGATAAGCAAACCGGCATCAGCATTCACATCTTCTCCGTTAAGATACACCACCTGAAACGGATCATAAATATCGGGACTTATAGCCTTTGTCAGATTGCGCACATATTCTGACATCAAACCTTCGTTTGAGCCATAAACCAACCAAAATTTAACGGAACTATCCGGCTTTTTCAAATAGCGGTCAATTTGCGGAGACTTAAATATCACTGGTTGACCCCTGCTTTGTAATAACTGAATGGAAATAAGCACCTATGCGCAGAGCAATATCATCACCGATAATTTTTGCCGCATCTGTATCAGCCTTTTGCTCTGCCACTGTTGTTGAATAAGGATTCTTCAAAATATCATAACTGGTATAGGCTATGCTATTACTGGTAAAGAGCTTTTCCGTCCCTTCCATCATATAATACGTGACCTTAAAGACCACCATTCGGCGAGTAGCAGTAATATCTTGACGAATAGCCTGGTCATAAGTTCGTTTACTTGCTAGTTTAACAAACAAACGATATTTAGGATTCTTAGGCGTTCCTTTTGGGGTCAAAGAATCCAGAAGATTATTGCGCAGCTGTTGTCCGAAACGATCGGCAATCGGCTCGACCTTAATCTGTTGCATTTCCTCAATAATAGAGGGATTAAAATTGGCATTATAATACCACTTACTTTCGGATTCGCGCTCCACATACAGTGGAGAAAAACCGCATCCGGTAATAAGGAACAAGATTAAAATCAGAGCCGATTTCCGCATTCTCATCTCCTGACTAAGCCGCCACAATATTAACGATTTTATTAGGAACAACAATCACTTTACGAATTGTCTTTCCAGCAGTTTGACGCTGAATATTATCCAAATTGAGCGCCGCTGCTTCAACCTCGTTCTGAGGCGTATCTTTCGGCATTTCGATTGTGCCGCGCATTTTACCGTTAAGCTGAACGGCGATTGTGACAACGTTATCTTCAGCCAAGTTTTTATCAAACTTCGGCCAAGCAGCCATAACCGCCAACCCCTCATGACCGAGGCGCGCCCACATTTCTTCAGACAAATGCGGCGTAAACGGACAGAGCAACACAATCAGAGTTTCATAAAGCTCCGGTGCAATTTCAGCTTTGTCTGACAAATAGTTTGTATAAGTCATCAAAGAAGAAACCGCAGTGTTAAACTTCATCTGGTCGATTCTCTCGGTCACTTCTTTAATACACTTGTGCATAGCGCGCAAATCTTTTTCAGAAGCAACTGCAGACTTATTTACCTTTTTGAACAAACCATAAACTTTGTTTACAAAACGATAAACGCCCATCAAACTTTCATCAGACCACATAGCAGTTTGATCAAACGGTCCGATAAACATTTCATACAAACGGAAGGTATCGGCACCATAAGCATCGACAATATCATCAGGATTAATAACATTGCCGCGTGACTTTGACATTTTCTCACCGTTTGAAGCCAAAATCATACCATGAGACGTACGTCTTTTGTATGGTTCTTTAGTCGGAACAAGCCCACAATCATACAAAAACTTGTGCCAAAAACGAGAATAGAGCAAGTGCAAGGTTGTATGCTCCATACCACCATTGTACCAATCAACCGGCATCCAGTAATCCAACGCCTCTTTAGAAGCAAATTCTTTGTCGTTGTGTGGATCACAATAACGTAAGAAGTACCAGGATGAACCGGCCCAATTTGGCATGGTATCGGTTTCACGACGAGCCTTACCGCCACATTTCGGACAAGCTGTTTCAAGCCAAGCCCCAGCTTTTGACAAAGGCGATTCGCCTTCATCATTCGGCAAATAATCGGGGACTTCCGGCAAGGTCAACGGCAGCTGATTTTCCGGAATTGGCTGCCAACCGCAATGCTCACAATAAACCATCGGAATAGGCTCACCCCAATAACGCTGACGAGAAAAGACCCAATCACGCAGCTTATAGTTCACTTTGGCATTACCGAAATTATTTTTAGCGGCAAAATCAATAGCGGCGCGAATACCGTCTTCTTTGTTCATTCCGTTCAAAAAGCCGGAATTAATATGAGCACCGTCTTCTTCCCATGCTTTTTCAGAAATATCGCCGCCTTCCAAAACTTGAATAATCGGCAGATTAAACTTCTTAGCAAAATCATAGTCGCGTTGGTCATGTGCCGGCACCGCCATAATCGCGCCCGTTCCATATCCGGTTAAAACATAATCAGAAATAAAGACCGGAATAAGCTCACCATTATACGGATTCTTAGCTTTAATTCCTTTGAGTTCAACACCGGTTTTAGAATCATCGGCCGTACGTTGCAAATCAGACTTCTTAGCCGTCTCGGCAACATAGTTTTTAATATCTTCCTGATTAGCAAAACGCGGCATCAGTTCAGCAATAAATTCATGCTCTGGCGCCATAACCATATAGGTCACACCAAAAGCAGTATCCGGACGCGTTGTAAAGACCTTAAGCTTTTTACCTTCCAGCGGTGTTCCGTCATCAAGACACAGCTCAAAATCAAGCTCAGCACCTTCAGAACGACCAATCCAATTAACTTGCTGAGACTTAACACGGTCGATAAAATCCAAATCATCTAAATCACTAATCAAACGGTCAGCATATTTGGTAATAGCCACCATCCACTGTTCTTTATCTCGGCGCACAACCTGAGCACCGCAGCGCTCACAACATCCATTGACAACCTCTTCGTTCGCCAATCCGACTTTACAAGACGGGCACCAGTTAATAGCAATTTTATCTTTATAAGCTAAGCCTTTTTCAAACAGTTTGATAAACATCCACTGTGTCCACTTATAATATTCCGGATCACAAGTGGCAAAACTTCTGTCCCAATCAAAGCTAAAACCGAGTGACTTCAGCTGACGCGTAAAAGTTTCAATATTTTTCTTGGTTGAAACAGCCGGATGAACACCGGTCTTAATGGCATAATTTTCTGCCGGCAAACCAAAGGCATCAAACCCCATCGGATAAAGAACATTAAAGCCCTGCATTCTTTTTTTGCGCGCAATCACATCAAGCGCGGTATAAGAGCGCGGATGTCCGACATGAAGTCCGGCACCGGAAGGATAAGGGAATTCAACCAAAGCATAAAACTTCTCTTTAGACTTATCGACATCAACCTTATAAGCCTTTTCATCATCCCAAATTTTCTGCCATTTAGATTCGATTGTTCTAAAATTATAACGGTCTTCAACATCCCATTGTTTTTGCCATTCCTCAAAAGAGGCGCAACCGTTATAGTGTGTATTTCCTGTCATACTAAATAATCCTTAAATATTAACGTGTCATAACATCACGATGATACAGTTCTCTGGCCTGCATCAAGATAGCATTTTCTGTTTCAGCGGAGAGTCGGTTATCGACGGTATCATCAACCCACGCTCCATTCTTAAGTCGTCTTTTATAAACTTCCGCCTTAAGGCTGTTTGCTTGCAACTTTTGAGAATAGATATGAACCACAACCTTAAACTGCTCATTATTAGAAAACGTCTTCCAGTCAGTAACAATCACACCGCCTTCGGCATCAGATGACGCCAACGGCATAAAAGAAAGTTTATCAAGAGAAGCCTGCCACAAATAAGGATTAACTTTAAGAGCATCAGCCTTCTCAATAACAGCTTCTTTAGTTTGGTTTTCCGCAGGTTTTTCATCTCCGAAAGGCCAAACCTCACGCAGATAAGAACATCCGTTTAACATCAACAGTCCGACAAACAAGCATAAATATTTTTTCATAACTCTATCCTCAATAAAAAAAATTCGTCACCATTATAAAAGCAAATAGAAAAAACTCAAGGGTTTAACTTGCAATTAACCCTAAAAGAACTAAAATAAATCCCAAAAGAAGGAAAAAAGATGATAAACGCACGAGAAAAAACGCTAAAAGCAGTGAATAAATGCCTTGAAGAAAAAGCACTTATGCAAATAAATGCCAAGGAAGAAGATTCCGGTTTTATTAAAATGCTATCACAAAGCCTGTTTCGTCACTGGGTTGAACTGGAGTCGATTCTCAAACAATATATAAAAAAGCCTCTTCCACCCAAAGAACAAACAACCAAAATCATCTTATTACTCGGAGCGGCAGAATTATGCTATATGCAAACACCGGCCTATGCCGCCATAAACGAATGGGTTGAACTCTGCAAAAAATATGGTGGAAAATTTCAAAGAGGCATGGTCAACGCTGTTTTAAGAAAAGTCGCCGAACACAAAACAAAGGGCTTAAAACCGGCACCATTTTTTCCTGAAAACTTTTTAAGAATATTAAAGCAGGACTACACGCCTGAACAAATCAAAAAAATGGAAACAGCCGCGCAAAAAGGCGAACCACCGCTAAACATCACAACCAAACAATCGCCCGAACTTTGGGCCGAAAAATTAAGTGGAAAACAAATAGCTAACAACAGCATCGCAACCTTATCCAAAGGCGCAATAACCGGCTTTGAAGGCTATCAAGAAGGCGCATGGTGGGTGCAAGACTTTGCCGCCACTTTGGCTGTATCAACTCTGGGTGATATCAAGAACAAACGTATTCTTGACCTCTGCGCTGCCCCCGGAGGAAAAACGGCACAGCTCATTTCTGCCGGAGCAAAAGTAACGGCACTCGATTCGTCTGCTCCCAGACTTGAAACATTGAAAAAAAATTTAGAAAGATTACATCTAGAAGCTGAAGAAATTGTGTGTGCAGATGCCGTAAGTTTTTTGCAAAATTTTCAGGGCAAAAAATACGACCATATTTTACTTGATGCTCCCTGCTCGGCAACCGGCATATTCCGCCGCCACCCCGAGATTCTGCAGCATAAAAGCTTATCCGACATCAAAAAACAGGCTGAAATACAGCGTTTAATTTTACAAGAAAGCGACAAAGCCCTAAAGACCGACGGCTATTTAGTCTACTGCGTCTGCTCTTTAGCTAAAGCCGAAGGCAAAAGCCAAATCCGTCGTTTCCTCGAAAAAAACAACTGCTTTCAGCTAATAAAATTGCAAGAAGCCGACATCAAACATCAAGGTCCGGCCTCTCTGCAAGAAGCCATCACTCCGGAAGGCTATGTATCCACTCTAAGTTACATGCTCTCCGAATACGGCGGACTGGATTCGTTTTTTATAGCAAAACTGCAAAAGGTAAAAGAAAGATGATTGAAAACAAAACCACAACGAAAGAAAAACCGATATACATTCTAGGACTAAACGCTGTGGGGCTGTATCTGGCTTCAAAATTTCAGCTTGGAGGAGAACGAGTTATTGTCCTAACCGACAAACGAGATAATGGCAACTTAAGCGGAACCGACTTTAACATAAAAGAAGATTCGGGCATCAAAAAAGGCGACATAAGCTTCACCACCTCTTTCTGGACCAAGGAAGAAGGCAAACTCGTCGTTATCGCCTCCAATCCACAAGATATAAATGCAGACATATTCAGACTGGGCAAAGAAAAACTGGCTCATTGTCCCACGGTTTGTGTTTCTCTGTGTGAAGACATTACCTTGGTAAAAAGAAGTCTGGAAACAAATGTCATACAAGTCTGGTTTGATGGCTGGATCAACCGCAAAAGCAACCATATCTTTGCTTACGGAAAAATACCGGAACTAATATTTTATTCCTTACCGGAAAAAGAAACCAGCCGCAAACTCGAAAAACTTTTTTCACCT
Source organism: uncultured Pseudomonadota bacterium (assembly GCA_949295935.1). Classification (GTDB taxonomy): domain Bacteria; phylum Pseudomonadota; class Alphaproteobacteria; order RF32; family CAG-239; genus HGM16780. The sequence goes on from CASFMW010000003.1 coordinate 41,301, forward strand.
TCGGGAATAAAGTTCAATAATGACACGCCCAATGAATCAAAAGAAAAGCTCTATTGCTATATGGGCTGTTCTCTGGCCTGCGCCGTCTGCGGCAAAAACATAAATCAAATATTCAAAAACAAAAGCGACACAGCCTTACTGGAACAATATTTCAAAGAAATCAGCAGCGTGTCAGAGGTCGAAAAAAACACTGTTTCGGCAGAAAAGCTGCTTGAAATGGCAAAATCAACCCCTGCCAATTACACCTTTCCGCTGATTGAAAGCCTAAACCAAAACCGCAGCGGTGAATACAGCTTTTTCTGCGACTACATCTTACGCTACAGCCGACGCAACGACTGCAATGTAGAACATCTGGCACAAGGGCTTAAAAAAATTTATCACACATATCTTAGTATAACCTAATTGTAATAGTTGAAGCTCAAAAGAAAACATAATATAAAATAACAAGGATGAGAACAATTTTGAGGCCCAAGCGCTTATGGAAAAAAGCTTAATAGCAATCACAATCGCCATAATCCTGTGCTTTTTAGGAAGCTTTATCGGATTAAAACAAATCTCTGCCTACAATGGCAAAGGAACGTTTTGGCTTTTGTGGACCGCAATTTTTGCCGGCTGGATGAGCCTCTATTTTGCACTGCCGCCTCAAACCGATTTTATCTCAGCACTTTATATCTGGGAAATTCCATCTCTAGCTACCATCAGTGCCATTCTTTACATTTTGCTCCAAAAATTTCCTAAGCTAAGTTTAATAATACTTTTTCTCGGTTCCGAAATTGCTAGTTTCACACTCCCTGCCAATGGCATGATATTTAATGGAGAATTAGACTTTTGGGCTGACAGAAGCACACTCATCTTGCTCTGGACAATTTATGCTTATTGCTTCAGCTGGCTAAGCACCACCGACGGCATAACCGGTGCACAAAGCCTCGGAACCCTGGCCGGCATCGGCATTCTCAGCCTAATTGGCGGAGCTCCTTTATTCATGGGCATCATGGCACTATGCGCTATTAGCATTTTTAGTGCTTGGCAGTTATTTAACAACTACCCCGCAAAACTAAAATTATCAAAAGCAGATAGCTGGGCACTTGGTTTTATTTTAGCATGGTTTAACTTAAAAGCCGCCACTGAAGGCGCCGGCAGCTGCATACTCTGCTTCAACATGTTTTTTGCTTATCAAATAATCATCAGCCTCGGACGTTACTTCTTAACAAGAGGCAGCAAAAATCAATTATCTCAAAACTCTGACTATTATTTAATCGGATTAAGCGGCTTGGCTCCTGCAGAAACAACTGCAGCCATCAGCAAACTCTTGTTGCTTTTAATCATATTGGGAGGATTTTCGGCTTTTGCTCCAAACGCATATTCATTGCCGATATTTGCACTCATGAGCTGCATCTGGTTTTTCCATCGCCTCTGGCACTGGAAAGAAGCTATCCCGACATTAAAAGAAATTAATAGCACAGTAATAAATGACATTAAAACCAATGTCAGCAACATCGCCGACGGGCTAAAGACGAAAGACTAGACCAATGAACTTAGTGCAAAAGCTTTTTAGTCTTATATACCCCCAGCAAAAGGCTAAGGAAAAAACCTTAAACCTTTCAGACTACAAACACATATATTTTTCTGTCGGTGTTATAGAATTTGCAGACAATGTAGAAAATGATTCAGGAAAAGTGCTGGCCCGTTTGCTCGGAGATGCCGACTACTTCAAAAGTTTTTACTATGAGCATGACTATCCGCAAAATATATTATCACTGGAAAGCCGCACTATATTTGACCTGATAGACAGAGGACAATCTCTTCTTGACCGCACCAAAGCCGATGTCATCATCTGGGGCAAAAGAGAAGGCGATAAAATCAGACTCAATTTTCAAACCGGAAAACAGTATGAAACCGAGGATAAATCCTTTGTCAGCTTGCTGGACAGCCTTTACATACCGGCCTCATTCTTAGAAAATCCGGCCTTATTTCCGCCAGCCATTCATAATTTGATAAACGGAGCCATCCTCAGCGCCATCAGCCCTCTTGACGCACAACAAAGAATCTACCGCCGTTACCTTTTAAAAAGAACAATTTACAACCTGACAAAAGATGATTCGGCAAAAAACATGCCTGAAGAATATCTGCCTTATATATTAAACTTCTTAGGCATAATATATTTGAGTTACGCACACGAAGAAGAAGACGGCAGAAACTTCCGCACCATAAACCAGCTTTTGAATGCCGCCCTAAAAAAACAAGATTTAATCAGCAATCCGATTCATCTGGGCTGCATATATTACCACTTTGGGCAACTATACGATTCGGCAGCACAATGCACAACACGCAACCCGATTAATTACTACCGCGGAGCAATCAGCTATTACCGCCAAGCACAAAAATATCTAAGCAAATACACTTATGCTTACGACTACGGCTACATATCTTACAAGTTATCAAATCTGTATTATAATTATTGGAAACAAAAAGAAGATTTACAGGCTTTAAGAGACGCTGTTTTTCACCTAAGAGAAGCCGAAAAAATATACACCTTTGCACTATTTCCAAATTTTTGGGCCGAGCTTCAAGGACAGTTAGGAAAAATGCTTGCTTTACTGGGAAGCATAACCCACAGCACCGAGATTTCAGAAGTGGCAATTAACAGCTACCGCAACCAACAAAAGGTGGTTACCGAACGACGCAATCCGCTGGCTTGGGCGCATATCCAAGAAGCCATTGGCAACATTCATTATCAACTTGGGCAAAATGGCGGCGGCAATTCTCATTTTGAAGAAGCCATGGAATATTTTCACGACGCATTGTATATTTATGAAAATATGGAACTCTCTGAAAATATCAGAAAAATCACTTCCAGCATTTCCCGCACCCAGCGCCTTCTGATAAAATAAAAAAAGGGCTACCCACAGGCAACCCCGAAACAAAGGAAGAGATTTAAACCGAAACTTTCCCCTTAATCGCCGGATGATACTGATATCCTTCCAACGTAAAATCTTTAAGCGTAAAGCCGTCGATTTCACGAACAGCTGGATTCAAAACCATTTTGGGCAACGGATAAGGCTCACGAGAGAGTTGCTCTTTCACCTGCGCAAAGTGGTTTTTATAGATATGAGCATCACCCAAAACATGAATATACTCACCGGCTTCAAGCCCACAAACCTGTGCTAACATCATGGTCAGCAAGGCATAAGAGGCAATATTGAACGGCACACCGAGAAACATATCACCGCTACGCTGATACATCATAAGTGACAGCTTTCCATCCTGCACATAGCATTGATACATCATGTGGCATGGCGGCAAAGCCATTTCATCAAGTTGCGTCGGATTCCAAGCCGAAACAACAAGGCGGCGGCTATCCGGCGTATTTTTGATGTCATCAACCAGCTTTTTCAATTGGTCAATACCGAGATTATCCCAATTACGCCATTGCGCACCATAGATAGGCCCAAGGTCACCTTTTTCATCAGCCCATTCGTCCCAGATATGAACACCGTTATCATGCAGGAACTCTATATTCGTGTCCCCTTTAACAAACCACAAAAGCTCAGAAATAACACCCTTGAGAAACATTCGCTTCGTCGTCAGCAACGGAAATCCTTGCGATAAGTCAAACCTCATACTACGCCCAAAAACCGAGCGTGTTCCTGTACCTGTGCGGTCTTCTTTGTCATGACCGTTTTCAATAATGTCCTTAAGTAAATCAAGATACTGTTTCATAAAAAATAATATTTTAGAATTAATAATAAAGTTAATTGAGCTCAATATATCCTATTTTAGACAAAGGTCAACAAAAAAGCATATCAAAAAAGCGGTTGCAATCTCGATTGAATTCAGTTATAACCAAATCAATTTTTAAGATTTTGTTTTTAAGGAGTTTTTTAATGGGTTTTAATTGCGGAATAGTCGGTTTGCCGAATGTCGGAAAATCAACGTTGTTTAACGCTTTAACACAAACGATTGCGGCACAGGCGGCAAATTTTCCGTTTTGCACGATTGAGCCGAACACCGGCCGCGTCGCCGTTCCGGACGAAAGATTAAAACAGCTGACCGAGATTGTAAAACCACGGATGGTCACGCCGACACAGCTTGAATTTGTTGATATTGCCGGATTGGTAAAAGGCGCATCCAAAGGCGAAGGCTTAGGCAACCAGTTCTTGGCCAACATCCGCGAGGTTGACGCGATTATTCATGTTTTGCGTTGTTTTGAAGATGATAACATTACCCATGTCGAAGGCTCAGTCGACCCCATTCGCGATGCCGACATTGTCGAAACAGAATTAATGATTGCCGACTTAGAGTCTTTAGAAAAACGCTTTGAACAAACCAAGAAAAAAGCCCAAACCGGCGGCGATAAAGAGGCAAAAATCCGCGCACAGGTAATGGAACCGATTATCGAGGCTCTTCGTGCTGGCAAGCCGGCTCGTTCTGCTGCACCGGATAAATCGGATAAAGAAGCCTATAAACAATACGAAATGCTCCAGCTTCTGACCTCAAAACCGGTTTTATATGTCTGCAACGTTGACGAAGCCTCTGCCGCTGAGGGCAATAATTTTTCAAAGCAAGTTGAAGAACGTGCGAAAAAAGAAGGAACCGAAGCGGTCATTATTTCAGCCGAAATCGAATCAGAAGTCGCTCAACTTGATAATGAAGATGAGAAAAAAGAATTTTTGGACTCTTTAGGCTTGTCAGAAACCGGCTTAGCCAAAATTATCCGCGCCGGTTACAAGCTTTTAGGCTTGCAAACTTACTTCACTTGCGGCCCGAAGGAAGTCCGTGCATGGACCTTTATCAAAGGCTCAAAAGCCCCGCAATGCGCCGGAATCATCCACTCTGACTTTGAAAAAGGCTTCATCCGCGCCGAAACCATCGCCTTTGATGACTTCATCAAGTTCGGCGGAGAACAAGGCTGCAAAGAAGCCGGAAAAGTCCGTTCCGAAGGCAAAGAATATGTCGTCCAAGATGGTGATGTCTTGCTCTTCTTGTTTAATGTATAAAGAATAAGGTAAAAAGATGCGCTTAGCTTTGTTTCAACCCGACATTCCGCAAAACACCGGCACGTTACTGCGACTTGGAGCTTGTTTGGATGTTGCTCTGGATATCATTGAACCTTGCGGCTTTATTTTTAATGAAAAAGCCATGCGCCGTGCCGGTATGGATTACCTGGAACAAGTATCATACCGCCGACACAATTCTTGGCAAGATTTCTTAGCGTTTCGCCAAGAGCATCCCGAAGAATACGGGCGATTGGTTTTAATGACAACCCACGCTTCTAATCCTTATACCGAGTTCAGTTTTGCAAAAAACGACATTATCTTAATGGGCAGAGAAAGCGCAGGCGTTCCGCAAGAAGTCCATGAAACCGTTGACGCACGGCTTTTAATTCCGATGAACAAAAACGCTCGTTCAATTAATATGGCTGTTTCCGCAGCCATGGTCTTGGGTGAAGGCTTACGCCAAACAAACCTCTTTCCTCAAGCCTAAAAACAAAAGTATAAATCTTTTATTTGACATTTTTGTCACAAAGTGCTACCTAAAAATCAGAGAATTATTATTTTAGTTATTAATCTATAAATCTTATTATCATGAGTACGATAGAAATTTTATTACTGGGCATCATGGCCGTCATTGCGATTAATTTTTTCTATGTTCTTTTCAAGAAGCCGTTTTGGAATCTTTTCAAACAAGCAGTATGGAACACATGGAACGGATTGTGCCTTATTATTTTAGGCATACTGTTTGTAATTTATGCAATCAACACGGAAAGAATAAACGGATTCTTTTTGCTGGCCGTATTTGTCGCAACCTTCGTGAGCTATATCTCGACCAAAATGATAGAAAGAAAATTCTGCACAGTTATGTATGGAGAAACTCATTTTTTCCGCATTACATCTTTTGTCGGCAAAAAGATATACGGAGAATTAGCCATCACTGGCTCGGGTGAAACTGTTCCAGCACGATTGGTTTGTCCGCTTCACGCCGATTACAAGTATAATGACATCATACCGGTTGCGGTTTTGTTATGCAAACAAAATGAAATCATCGTCGAACCGACGGAAAATTAAACCTCAAGGAGAGCTTTAAGCTCTCCTTTTTTTGTTTGACTTTTTAAGCATAAAATGCTTACCTAAAAATCAGAGAATTATTATTTTAGTTATTAATTTATAAAATCTTATTTTTATGGAAACGCTTAAAATTTTTTTATGTATTGTCATTTTCATAAACATGACAAATTTTTTTTATGTGTTATATAAAGCTCCTTTCTGGAACTTTGATAAACAATTTTTATGGAAATTATGGGTTTTATTCTGTTGCTCTGCATTAATTGTATTAGCCTTAATTTGTTATTTTCATAACATTAATAACAAATGGATTATAACAACAATATTGTTAGCTCTCGGAATGGATTTAAACTCCATCCCCCTTGTGCTGTCAGATTTTAATAAAGTGATAAAAGAAAGACCTCACTTTTTTAAAATAGAGAGAATAGAAAACGGACGAATTTTCGGTGAACTTTTTATAGCCGAAAAGGACGACACATTCCCTGCTGAGATGATAAACGTTCCACAAGGAAAATACAAAATCGGAAATAAAATAACAGTAAACGTCGTTATCTGTACAATTGAAAAAATAAAAGTTGAGCCTCAAACAACTTAATCCAAAGAAGGAAGCTACGGCTTCCTTTTTTTATGAGAAATCAGCCATTTTTGCAAAAAAGTTCTTGCATTTTAAACAAATAAGAGGTAAACAGAACTTGCTTTAGAACACCCCTGGAGGTTTTAAGGCATAAAATTTGTTTTTATAATAAAGGAATTTTAAAATGGCTGATTTAATTTTTAATGCTAAAAAGCGTGAAACAGCAGGTAAGGGGGCAGCTCGCGCATGTCGTCGTGAGGGCCGTATTCCTGCCGTAATTTATGGTGGAAAAGAAGCTCCGGTCATGATTAGTCTTGACCCTGTTCAAGTTGAAAAAGCTTTGGATATGGCTGGCTTATACAGCTTTGACATTGACGTTAACGTTGACGGCAAAAACTATGCCGTTAAATGTCAGGATGTTCAATTCCATCCGGTTAGCGACAAAGCTATTCACGTCGATTTTCTCAGAAAGTAAGTCTCTTCATCGTGAAAGTCGTCCACTATGCTTCTCTCGGATGGGCTTTGCGATGATGAATTGCTCATAGAACGGGAGTTTAGCTCCCGTTTTTTTTGAAGGTAAAAAAATATGTTTTTGATTGTCGGTTTAGGAAACCCCGGAGCAGAATATTCAGCCACCCGCCACAATGTCGGATTTATGGCTGCCGATGCTCTGCATGAAAACTATGCGTTCGGAACATTTAAAAATAAGTTTGACGGCTTGATTGCCGAAGGAAAAATCGGCAATGAAAAAGTTTATTTGTTAAAACCGCAAACCTTTATGAATTTATCCGGCAATTCTGTCGTTAAAGCAGCTTCTTTTTATAAGATTTTGCCGCAAAATATCGTGGTTATCCATGACGACATGGACTTACCTGTTGGCAAGCTCAAAGCCAAACTTGGCGGCGGCGCCGGCGGACACAACGGGCTAAAATCCATTGACGCCGCAATTACGCCGAATTACAACCGCATCCGCATTGGCGTCGGCCACCCGCAAGGACACGGTGAAGATGTGGTAAATTATGTTTTAGGCGGCTTTTCAAAAGCAGATAAAGAAACCATTTTTGCTGAGATTGATATGATAAGCGAAACCCTGCCGACTTTGCTGGAAAAAGGCATGGCCGCTTACTCCAACCTCATTGGCCAAAAACAACATTCGTAGAATATTTGCTAGCTTGATAACGCTGTATTAGTTGCTCGCTATACAAACTTTGTAAAAGTTCGGAGAATGAGTCGAGTAGTAGGCGTCAAGGGCAAAAGTACCACTGCCGCAAAAGAAAGCACTTGAATGTGCTTTCTTTAAGGATAAGCAATGAGACTTTCCTTTGTTAGAATGCGACAGCTTTCGCAACAAAGGTTTAGACGCACTAATCGACCATTATACAAACTTTTCTACAACTTAAAACTGGGGATAATAGTACAGATAGAGGCATTTCTAGCTGCGAGAAAAATTTTAGTGGGTACATGAATTTTCCGAGACAGCGTAAAATGCCTCTAGATGTGCTGTTATACACAGTTTTTTTTATTCGAGGTCTTCCCCAGTCTCCTGATTAACTCTCTTTGCAGAAAGCTTAACCTTGCCACGATTGTCCGTACCAAGACATTTTACCCAAATTGAGTCGCCTTCTTTGTAGAAGTCGGAAACAGAAGCAATGCGCTCGTTCTTGACTTCGGAAATGTGAACCAAACCTTCGGTTGTTCCGAGGAAGCGAACAAAAGCACCAAAATCCATAATCTTGGTAATAACACCATGATAGATTTTGCCTTCTTCCGGCTCGGCAACAATACCGGTAATCCATTCAAGAGCAGCATCACCGTCTTCTTTCTTAAGCGAAGCAATTTTGATAACACCATCGTCGCTGATATCAATTTTACAATGTGTTTTTTCGGTAATTTCACGAATAACTTTACCGCCTGAACCAATAACTTCACGAATTTTATCAACCGGAATCTTAATCGCAACAATACGCGGTGCTTTATCCGAAACATGAGGACGCGGTTCAGAAATAGCCTTTGCCATCTCACCCAAGATATGGATACGACCTTCGTGAGCCTGAGCCAAAGCAGTTTTCATAATATCTTTGGTGATTGATGTGATTTTAATATCCATCTGCAAAGCGGTAACACCGTCTTTTGTACCGGCAACCTTGAAATCCATATCGCCGAGGTGGTCTTCATCACCGAGAATATCGGTCAAAACGGCCACACGACCATCTTCTTCCTTAATCAAGCCCATAGCAATACCGGCAACTGGTTTAGCCATTGGCACACCGGCCGACATCAAAGACATTGTTGTTCCACAAACCGTCGCCATTGACGAAGACCCGTTTGATTCCAAGATTTCGGAAACAACACGAACAGCATAAGGAAATGTATCTTTATTTTTCGGCATCATCGGGTGAATAGCGCGCCAAGCCAATTTTCCGTGACCGATTTCACGACGTCCGGGGCTACCGATACGACCACATTCACCAACCGAGAACGGCGGAAAGTTATAGTTCAGCATAAAGTCTTCTTTATATTCTTCCATCAAACCGTCAACAATTTGAGCATCTTCGCCCGTACCCAAAGTTGTAACAACCAAAGCCTGTGTTTCGCCACGAGTAAAGATAGCTGAACCATGGGCCATCGGCAAAACATCAACTTCGCACCAAATCGGACGAACGGTTTTGGTGTCACGACCGTCAATACGTTTTCCGGTTGTCAAAACTTTTTCGCGAACAACTTTGTGCATCAATTTTTCAATAGCGTCTTGAGCAAACTTTTGTTCAAACTCATTTTCCGGATCAAGGGTTGCCTTAAATTCTTCAGAAGCCTGAGCAACAAGTTCGCCACGTTTCAGTTTATCGGTTTCTTTGAAAGCTTCTTCAAACTTAGAGATAAAGCCTTTTTCCAGTTTGTTATAGAGTTCATCAAACTCCGGCGGGAATTTCGGCATTTCCCAACGCGGCTTGCCGGCTTCTTTAACCATTTCATTAATCATGGCAATAACCGGCTGGAAGTTTTCAAATCCGAACATAACCGCGCCAAGCATGGTTTCTTCAGACAATTCCTGAGCCTCAGATTCAACCATCAGCACGCCTTCAGATGTACCGGCCACTGCCAGCTCAAGTTCAGATTCTTTTTGTTGTTCTACTGTCGGGTTCAAGATATATTCACCGTTTTTATAACCGATTTTAGCAGCACCGATAGGTCCGAGGAACGGAATACCGGAAATTGCCAAAGCGGCTGAAGCGGCAATCATAGCCACAACATCAGAATCTGTCTGCTGGTCATGAGAAAGAACGGTACAAATAACCTGAACTTCATTTTTAAAAGCATCCGGAAACAGCGGACGAATAGGTCTGTCAATCAAGCGAGAGATAAGAACTTCGCGCTCAGAAGGCTTACCTTCACGCTTCATAAATCCACCGGGGATTTTTCCGGTAGCATAATATTTTTCTTGATAATTAACGGTCAAAGGGAAGAAATCCTGATCGGGCGCAGCCTCTTTTGCGGCACAAACGGTAGCCAAAACCGCCGTTCCGCCATAAGTAGCCTCAACGGCACCGAGAGCCTGCTTCGCAACTTTACCTGTTTCCAACACCAACTTTCTGCCGCCCCAATCCAGTTCTTTGCGGCAAATATTCAATTCGACCATATTTCAAACACCTTTCATAACATCTTTAACATCTTTATAAACCTCACCCTGACTTGGTCATTAAAGCCACGGGATTTTTAATAAAGCATAATAATTAAAACAAAAGCCCCGAGGGGCAAAAAAGCGCTTGGAAGAAAGAGCTGAAAGCTAAAACTTTCTTTGCCGTTAATAGAAAAAACGGCCCCTCTCTTCCAAACGCCAAAAGTCTCTTACTTACGCAGATCCAGTTTCTTAATGATATCCTGATATCTGTCGCTGTTTTTAGCTTTAAGATAGTCGAGCAAGTGACGACGACGGCTAACCATCTTCATCAAGCCCAAACGAGAGTGCAAATCTTTGTTGTGAACATTAAAATGCTCAATAAGTTTGTTAATACGAGCGGTCCAAATAGCGATTTGAACTTCCGGAGAACCGGTATCATTCGGATTCAAACCAAATTTGCTAACAATATCTTTAACTTCATCTTGACTAATCGACATCTGTATATTTCCTTTTTAATTTTAAAGATTAAACACACGAACGGGAGCAATTCTGCGCTCCTCGATTCGCACCACGGCCACCGACTTACCCTCACAAACGGCAACCGCCTCTTGCCCGACAAGGTTTTGAACATCAAAAGCCTTTGGCGAGAGCGCCTGCCCGAGTTTAAGCTTAGCGGCCTCAACTTCCGAAACAGCAATAACCGTGATGTCGCACAGAAATGTTTCTATCGGAAGCAAAACTCCATTTAGGGCATCACCATACACCATATTTTCTAAATTTTCCAGTAAAATTTTATGTCTAAGGTCAAATTGCCCGCATTTTAAACGCCGAAGCTCCTGCAAATAGCCCAAAGTACCGAGTTTTTGAGCAATATCATGTCCCAAAGTGCGCACATAAGTTCCTTTCGAGCAAACCACGCGGAACTTTGCCCGATTCGCCGGCAGAATTTCTACGAGTTCAAGTTCAAAAATTTCAACCTCGCGCGGCGGAATAGAAAATTCAACCCCTTTCCGTGCTAAATCATAAGCTCTCTGCCCATTAATTTTCAGAGCGGAATAAGCCGGCGGCACTTGCATGATTTTTCCTAAAAAAGCCGGCAAAATATTAAGAATTTCTTCTTGCGTCGGAATTTTATCACAGCGATCAATAATCTCGCCGTCTGAATCATCAGTATTGGTTGCAGCACCCCACTGCACCACAAATTCGTATTCTTTAACCCCGTCAGTCACAAACGGCAAAAGTTTTGTCGCCTCACCGAAAGCAATTGGCAAAACTCCGGTGGCAAAAGGATCGAGTGTTCCGGCATGACCATTTTTCTTAGCATTAAAAATCCGTTTTGTACGGCGCACAACCTCGGTTGAGCCCATTCCGCGAGGTTTATCTATAATCAACCAACCATTTATGTCTTGCCCTTTATGTTTCATTCCAAAATTCCGTAACATTAAAACCTTATACCGAAGGTGATAAAGGATAAAGCACCCCCTGTCAACTGATTTAAAACGAAAAAAGCCCTGCATAAGCAGAGCTTTTGTTCTTAAAGAGCTGACTTCAACTGACACAACCTAGATAGCACATAGGCTGTATCTTTCACAATTTCACCAAAGCTTCGAGGTGCTGTCAAATACAAATAATCAGTATTATCAACCCCATAAGCCAAAGTCATCGGCTTTTTCAAACTCAGCAATTCTTTACAGCGCTTGAGCAGGCTTGGCAACACAATCGGCTTTTTATAATAGACATCTTTATGACGATTACGATCAAGCAACATTCCTTTACCATGTCGCACCACCAAGAGCAAATCAGCAAATGTTCGTTCAAGTATGCCTTGTCGGTTATCATACCAAACATCAAAACTCTTAAAATCCATTTCCGCACAAACAATCTGCTTAGGATTATATTCATTACGAAAAACGGAAAAATAAGTTTTTTGCTTAAGACCGATATTTGTATCAAAAAATGAAAAACAGTTACCATCGACATACAGCGAACCTTTTTCAACCAACGCCCCCAAGCGTTTTATTTGACAATCAGCGCCAATAGCATAATAACAATCGCCATTATAAGCTTTCATCTGCCTACCATTTTGATATTCACCACTGCATTTTCCTGAAGGATAAAGCAAATATCCGCTTTTTACGCTAATGGAACGCACATGAGAAACCAATACCTCCAATGCCGGAAAACTAAGAATCATACTCATCTTTGTTTCTGTGCAGTGAAGCACGGCTAGATTACGAAAAGTCCAAAATTCACCTTTTTCAACATGTGTCTCAATACCGCCGATTTCTCTTGAAGTCACTTTCAGAACAGCTGTTCCGTTTTGAATAAATTTTTCCATAATATATAATCTTTAATAATAAATTCTCGAACTTTAAGAATACACCATTTTAGACAAAAGTCAAGCGTTTTACACAAAAAAAATACACTGTCACAATTGCGAACAGTGTATTTAAATTCAAAAACGACTAAAATTCGAGCATTAGAGATTCTGTCTTTTTAAACAATTTATTTCCAATTTTAAGGTGTTTACTAGGAATGCACTCTAAAAAGCCACCAGAAGCCAAAACCACCTTTCGGTTCTGATTATCAAACCCCAACAATGTAAATGGCGTTGAAGAATCAGATAAGACAACCGTGTTCATCCATAAAGAATAAAAGTCTTTTTCTTTGTTTAACAATAAAAAAGAGGCAGATTTTTCATCCCAACCATACAATCGATTATTAGATTTAAGAAAACAATGTCGGCGTGGTTTATAAAGACGACCAACAGGTGTCAATACATCAAACCTGCCATCCAATCGCTCTCCTACAACAAATTTTCCTTGATGTCCCCAAAAATCAATTATTTCATAATTCTTCCAAACAGTTTCACGCACCACATTTTTATTAAAATAACGAACAGTCATCGTCCCATCTGAAAAAGGAGTAATAAAAACATTGTTTTCATCTAATTTCTTTTTTCCTAACAAGACTTCATCTTCGCCACAATACCAAGATTTTTTTCCCTTTCGATATATAAAAATATAAGGAGAAAAACTAAAATCTTTTACACTGCATGAAAGTTTCACAAAAGAACATCTTTTAGAACAATAACGATAAAGAACATAAAGACCATCGAGTTTACTAAAAACTAATAAATCTCCCTCATGAAAAGAAAAGCTTCCTTTAAGTCCCTCATTATAACAAACATACTTTCTTTCCTGTTCCGAATACAGATAAGCAGCCTTCAAATCACCAATAAACGTTTGCATTCCAAATTTTGAACGAACAAAAAACTTCGTCTCGGTTAATACAAAAGATTTCATAATTATAAAGATTAAAATTAAACATAAAAATAAATTAAAGTAACCAAGAGATAGCACAAGTTTTTCATTTGTCAAACAAAAAAAGAAGCCGCAAACGCGACTTCTTAAGCAATCACAAAGCGTTATTCTTCATCATTTTTAGCCAAATCACGCGCCACTTTGGGGTCTCGCAAAAGCTTTTCGATTTTATCAACTTCCTCAAAACTCTTATCAATTCTAAAACTAAGCTCCGGCACATAACGCAACTCGGTTTTTGCCATAATCACTTTGCGCAAATAGTTTGCCGCAAGTTGCAACCCGCCGATAACCTGCTGTTCTGCTTCTTTTGATGAAGTTATGATATAAACGGAAGCATATTTCAAATCCGGAGAAACCTTAACTTCCATAACCGTAACAAGGGTGTTAATTCCTTGCAGATTGCGAATTTCATCACGCTCAATTTGCTTGGCAATAATTTTCTTAATTTCTTGCCCGACACGCAACTGCCGCTGAGAAGGTTCTTTATCAGCCATAAAACATCTCCTAAAACAAAATCTAACGCGACTATAGCACGAAAACGCCGTCAAATCAAGAAAAAACAAACGGCAGGCAAAGAGAAAATCTCCCGCCTACCGCTTTTATTGTTTTTGAAAACAGACTATTTTCTTTCGGTCTTATCCATCGGCAACGGTTCTTTAGAACCACTGTTGAACAAAATAGCCTCACTGATAGCCGTGTTCTTAACCGGAATATCAGTAATCTGCTTACCGCAAATCTCAAGTCCGACACTCTTAAGAGCCGTCGCAATCGGCAAGAACAAGTCTGTATTTTCACCGCTGGCACCTGAATGAGCAAATCCAGTGACCGTACCGTCCTTATCAATCAAAGCACCGCCCAGCGTAATATTTTGAACATAAGTATCAAGCAAGATTTCTGTACCTCTGCTCTCACTGTAACGATATCCTTTAATCTTACCGGAATCTTCCAGATAGCCTTCACCGGTATCAAAGTCAAGAATACCAAGGCTCATATAAGTCTTCTGGTTAATCAGAGGCAAAGACAAATTGAGCGACAGCGGCGTATACTCAGTCTTTCTGTCAAGATAAAGCAGAGCCGTATTCTTATCAGGATTAATTCTAACCGCATAACCGGTAAATTGACCACCATTAATCGTGCGCAGATTATAACTGTTGTTATCTTTGGTAATCAAATCGGCAGAAGTCAAAACAAACTGATCAGAAACAATCAAGCCCGCACCTTCTTTACCATTGGCATTAGTAATTGAGATAATTGAAGTACGAACCTTATAAACATCTTCGGCAGAAAGAGGGATGGTATAAGGCGCACGCTCAACAATGCAAAGCATATTCTGAGCTTCGATAGCATTTTTATCATCAACAGGAACATTAACCCAAGTCTCTTTGCTCAAAGAGCCACTGGCTTTAACACCACCGTCTTCTTCAATGCTAACCGGAATCTTGCACATCTTTTCATCTTCATCACAACAGGTATTGAAGATGCTATCGCACTTGTCACAAGGTTCATTAAGCTTGTTGTCTTCACAACCACCATAAAACTTATTCGGTTCACAACCGCCGTAAATCTTATTATTGCAGTCACAATCAGGTCCAAACAAAGTCATGTTGTTACACGGCGTTGCCGGAGCGTCTGAAGTCAAAGCTGCGATTGGAGCAGCCACGGCAGCAACCGGAGCACCAACAACGGCTAATAACGGAGAAATACCCTCACCATCTTTAACTTCTTTTGAATAACGCTCATCAGACGGAACCGGACTAATGCTGGGGTCAAGCGGCTCAGGAGCAGCTTCTTTACTCAACAAAATATCTGCAGGCTCAGCAACCGGTTGCTCTGTAACAACAGTCTCCTCAACCACAGCTTCTTCCAAATCAAGACTATTCAAAACAGTTGGTTGAGCATCTGTTGCAGGCTGTGCCACTGGAGCTGGAACAGGCGCCGAAAGCGGAGCCGGCGCAGGTTCAGGAGCAGGTTGCGGCATTGGAACCGATTGTGGAGCAGCCATCGGGGCCGGAGCCGGCAATGGAGCTGGCTGCGGCGTTGGTGCCGGTTGCGGCGTTGGAAGCGGTGGAACCGGTGGAACCGGTGTAAGCGCAGAACCAACTTCCGACTGCTTATTTTCAACCGGAATCAACGGTTGCTCTGCTTTTTGAGGAACAACCGGACTTGGCATAACTGGCTTATCATCAGGAGTATAAACATATTTTGTAACACTGTTTTTACGAGCTTCATGATCAGTATATTGACACTTAATCGGATTATGAGCTTTTTCATGTTCAATATATTGAATCCGCTGGCTTTCTTTTTCAGCAGATGTAAAGCGATGAGAAACCACCTTCAAAAAAGCCGGATGACTGCGAAGATTGTTAGCGGCATCAGCAAAAGCTTTTTCAACCAACAAAACCTCACCATTAGGCTCACCGCGCATCAAATCAGCATAACCATCAGTCTCGCCCGACCAATAAATAACTTCACGGTTAATATCGGTAACCGTCCATTTAACCGTAATCTCAGAAGACCCGATACGACTGTTTTCCATAATGGCTTCATTCCAATTATACTTATCACAAATATTCATAAAATAATTGGTGATTTCTGCCGTAATCAAATACTCTGGCAAGGGGCTCGGTGTTTCTTCAATACAAACATCATCAGGAATTTTAACAATATTGAAGCAGTCTTTAAGTTGATTATCAAAAACGGAAATAAGACGCATATTGCTTTCCATCAACCGCCCTTGGTTCAAAATCGCTTCTTTGGTAAAACGACGGCAACCGAAAATACGGAATCGATAATTTCCGAGCTTTTGCATCAAAGGCCCGTTAATATCTTCATCATTGAGCTTAAAATCAACCCATTCTAACTGGATAGGTGCATATTGCCCACATTTTCCATGAATTTTATCATAAACACTGCCGCTTGGACGAACAACATAATTCTGCACAAAGTTATAGCGCACAACTTCTTTAACCCTAACTTTAGGAGCTTGCTGCTTTGCCTTGCATTTCTGAGGATTAATCGTGCAAGCTGAGGGTTGGACAGCAACTTTTTTATCACAAAGAATAGGATCATTTCCGCAACCTTGCCCCGGAAAGATGCTATTATCTTGCCCACTGCTCGCTTCGCAGCAAGTACCGCCAAAAATGCTGCCATCACGATAAGTCTTGCCCTTAACCGTTACCACCGGAATATTTGCCGCTCTTCCATCTTGCTGAGGGTTCAATGCTTCTTTGCGCTGCTGAATACGAGTTGTAATTTCACCGGCATATTTGCTTTTCTGATCAAAAAAGCCCATACTCGAACTTGTATCGGCATATTCGGTCCGAATTTCTATTTCCCCGTTGCCATCATAAGCATTATTATCATATTGAGAAGCCCAAGACGCCCTCAACGCAACAGCACTCACGCTCAGCGCCAAAACAGAACAGGCCAACGGCTTGAAATAGCTATTTATTTTCATCAAAATACTCCATCATTTTTTATAATGCGGCATCATACGGCGGTATGACAAAGCTTCAGCTACGTGCATTTTAAGCACTTTTTCATTATTTTGCAAGTCTGCAATTGTCCTTGCTAACCGCAAAATGCGATGATAAGCTCTGGCCGAAATTTTATTTTTATCGGCATAATTGATAAGAAGCTTCTGAGCCTCATCATCTAATACAACAGCATTATCCAGTGCTTTTCCTTTCAAATCAGCATTTGTATGACAACCCTTAAGGCCCAAAGCTTTAAAACGATCGCTCTGAATTTTTCTTGCCACCAAAACACGTTCACGAATTTGGGCCGAGGTTTCTCCGGCCTTAACCGAAGAAAGCTCCCACGGAGAAACAGCATGCATTTCTATTTGAATATCAATACGATCAAGTAAAGGACCTGAAATTTTAGATTGATATTCTGCAGCACAAAGCGGCGCCCTCGGACATTCAAATTCCGGCGTTCCGAGGTGTCCGCAACGACAAGGATTCATCGCAGCAATAAGCTGCACTTTTGCCGGATAAGTCGTATGAGCATTAACGCGAGATATGGTAATTTTACCGTTTTCCAAGGGTTGACGCAACGCTTCCAAAGTTGCGCGATTAAACTCCGGCAACTCATCAAGAAACAAAACACCATTGTGAGCCAAAGAAATTTCACCCGGTTCGGCACGACGTCCGCCGCCAACCAAAGCTGGCGTCGACGCATTGTGGTGCGGCGCACGAAACGGACGAGAAAAACATAACATACCGCCCTTAAGCTCACCGGCAATCGAATGAATAATACTGGTTTCAAGAGCCTCTTCTGGTGTTAGCGGCGGCAAAATCCCCGGCAACCTGGCGGCCAACATAGACTTACCAGACCCCGGAGGCCCAATCATAAGCATATTATGCCCACCGGCTGCGGCAATCTCAAGAGCACGCTTAGCACTTTCTTGACCTTTAACATCTGCCATATCAGGATAAATATTATTTTCAGGCATTTGCTGTTTAATCGGCTGAGGAATCAACTGTGTCCCTTTGAAATGATTGATAAGCTCAAGCAAATTATGAGGCGCCAAAATCTCTTTAATACCAGACCAAGCAGCTTCTGAACCTTGCTCTGCCGGACAAACCAACCCTTTGTTAAGACGATTAGCATGAATAGCCGCCGGAAGAATACCGTTTACCGGCAAGATAGAAGCATCAAGCCCAAGCTCACCAAGCACGATATAGTTATCTACTTCCTCCAGAGGAATAATCCCCAGACAAGAGATAATACCAAGCGCCACTGGCAAATCATAATGAGAACCTTCTTTGAGCAAATCTGCCGGCGCAAGATTAATTGTCACTCTCTTTGCCGGAAAACTTATTCCTATAGAATTAAGCGCTGCTCGCACACGTTCGCGACTTTCGGCCACAGCCTTATCCGGCAACCCGACAATAGAAAAAGCAGGCATTCCCGAAGAAATCTGAACCTGCAAATCCACATCTTGAGTATCCAAGCCATTAAAAGCAAGAGTGTTAACGCGGCTAAGCATGCCTACCACCGCGGCGTACGCTCACCGTCACGCCAACGGCGAGTAGGATAAGTTCCGCGATGCAAAAAGTCATAGCTTGCGGTTTTATAAGGGATATCCCTATAGCGAACATATCCTTTTCTTTCAAAAATCAAAGCACATTCTTCAGAACTGGTTGTCGGCGTTGAATAGCAATGGACAATATATTTGCTCATCGGATTAAGCAGGCTGATTTTGGTCGGCGTATTAACAAAACAAGGAGGCGCCGCCACATAATTAACCTTTCCTTCCTCGGGAAATTCCCAAAGAGAAGAACATGCGCTCAAAATAAAAAGCAACGGAGCGATAAGAAAAATCCTGAACATAACACCAATTCCAAAGATAATTTCAAATAATAGCAACCATAGCATTTAATAATTAAAATATCCTAAATCTTTTTGAAAAATTTTTCTTGATTTTCTTCAATTTTCGTGTATATTCCGAATGTTCCTTGCTCGAAGAGCTTGCTTTTCGGGCTATACAAATAAGGACTGAGCCGAGTTTTACTTTGGCTTAGAATTGTTGAGAATCCATAAGGAGAATAATATAATGAATAATTACGAGAGCGTGCTTATTGCACGTCAGGATCTGGGTGCATCTCAGGTTAACAACATTGTAGAAGAGCTCTCCAATGTTATCAAGAACGAAGGCGGAAACGTTGTCCGCGTTGACAACTGGGGCTTGAAAAACCTCGCTTATCGTATCAAAAAGAACCGCAAAGGCCACTATGTTTTGATGAACATCACGGCTCCGGCTTCTGCAATTGCCGAATTTGAAAGAATTATGCGCTTTAACGAAGACATCATTCGTTATATGACCGTAAGAGTTGAACAATTCAGCGATGCTAATGACGCCAGCAGCGAATCAACCGCCTCGGCAGAAGAATAAGGAGAATCGAAAATGGCAAAACAAGTATTCTTTAGAAGAAAGAAAGCATGTCCGTTTTCAGGCGAAGACGCTTTGAAGATTGACTACAAAGACGTAAAACTTCTCTCCAGATATATTTCTGAAAAAGGGAAGATTATCCCCAGCCGCATTACCTCCGTTTCTGTTAAGAAGCAGAGAGAATTGGCAAGAGCAATCAAACGTGCACGTTACATCGGCTTATTGCCGTTTGTAGCCGACTAAGCGGAAGGAGAGAAAGAAATGGAAATCATTCTTCTGGAACATGTTGAAAAATTAGGCAAGATGGGCGACAAAGTAAACGTTAAAAACGGTTATGCCCGCAACTACCTTTTACCTTCAAAGAAAGCTTTGCGCGCTACTGAAGCAAACATCGCTTTTTATGAAAAGAAAAAAGCAGAGCTTGAAGCTCACAACAAAGCTTTGTTTGATGAAGCAAACAAAAAAGCAGAAGCATTAAAAGGCTTCAATGCAGTTTTGATTCGTCAAGCAGCAGAAACAGGCCAATTATATGGTTCTGTTACAATCCGCGACATTGCAAGTGCAATCAAAGAAGCCGGATTCGATGTTGAACGCCGCTGCGTATTCCTTGAGAAACCGATTAAAGACTTGGGCGTATATGAAGTAAAACTCAACTTACACCCTGAAGTATCTCAAGTTATTTTGGTAAACGTCGCTCGTACAGAAGACGAAGCCAAGAAGCAGGCAAAAGCTCATTCTGCTGAATAAAACTTCGGTTTTAACAAAAAAGCTCTGAGTAGTGAAACTCAGAGCTTTTTTTAATCTAAAGAAGCAACCGGACAGGCAAAATAAGTATTGAGTTTTCCACCAGCAATAAGACTATCAGGACTATCCAAAAAATAAACAATTCCAGCAGCCCCTCCATTTCCATACTCACTATCTGTCCACAAAATATCATGAGGACAAATCGGCTCAAAGCCCATTCTTATTCGCTGAATATTAATCTGCGTTAAACGAGGACAAACTTCTACCAGCCAAAAATGCCTATCCCCGCGAGAACATTTATTGCCAAGAATAGTTTGTTTTTCACAATACTTTCCTGCTTCAAACCAATCTAAATGATTAGTTGAATGCTCAATAAATACAGCTTTTCCAGCAATAATTATTGCTTTAGGATGTACCCCTTTCAAAGGAAACCAAGAACGTTTATCATTTTCATAAACAACTTCAAAAGAAAAGCGTTCTTTAGGACCTCCTTTCTGAACAAAATACCCTCCAAAATAACGAGCAATTTCTGCCGGAAGAATTTTATTCTCTTTCATAAGAGTTACCACTTGTTCTATAACTTCTTTTTTTTCCATATAATATAATTATTAAATTGACATCATAATAAAAAAACAAAATAAGGCTACATTAAGTATAGACAAAAGTCAACAAAAAAAGGTTTTATCCTTTAAGATAAAACCTTTTTTGAAAATCACGGCATCAATAACATCGGTCGAACACTAAAATTTTGAGATTTAGAAGCAATTTTCTCCACTCCTTTCTTAAAACAAGAACAGGAACATCCATACCTAGAAGAATAAATCCAATAAGCAGAAGAAAAATCAATTTTTTGCCCACCAAGAATTTCTATCTCCTGATTAATGTTATCAGCATTCTTAAACAAGAAATCCCAAATCTTACGAGTACCCATATTGGCCGAATAACCATAAAATTTAATTTGAGCAGCTCCATCTAAAGCTTCTGCAAAAGAAAGCCTTTGTGGCAAATCCCAAAGCGAAACAAAACAACGTTCCACAAAAATAGCAATTGGAATCTCGCCCAAAACTTTACAATCATAAACGTGCCCTGACTTATACAAAACCTTAAAAGGCAAAGGCTCAGAAACAACACTCACTTCTGTATCAGCAACAAATTTCCCGCCCCATCGTTTGCATAAATCATCAATTGAAATACCTTTTCTCAACATCTCACTAAAAAGGTAATCTACCGCTTCACTTTTACTTAGTTCCATAATAAAAATATTAATAATACAAATAAAAATTCAAAATCAAATTATCTTTAAATGAAAAAACAATTTTTGTCAATGTCTGGATTAGTTGCCCGTTGCTATATAAAAAGCTCGGAGAACGAGGCAAATAATAAGATTTTAGGGCGACGACACCGCAGCGTACAAACTAGTACGTGAGAATGTCGGAGACCCGCAGACAACACCCTAATCGACCATTATACAAACTTAAAACTGGGGATAATAGTACAGATAGAGGCATTTCTAGCTGCGAGAAAAATTTTAGTGAGTACATGAATTTTTCGAGACAGCGTAAAATGCCTCTAGATGTGCTGTTAAAAGTTTAATATGTGAGTCGAATAATAAGAATTTAGGAATTTTGCGAGGAGCGTACACAGAAGTACGTGACCGAGCAAAATATCCGACAATTCTGTATTAGTCGACCACAGAGTAAACTTTTAAAGGGTTGGAGCTATCTCCTCCACCTCATAACACTCAATAAAATCGCCAACTTGAATGTCGTTGTAGTTTTCAAAACTCATACCACATTCATAACCGGATTTTACTTCACGAACATCTTCTTTGAAGCGTTTGAGTTGAGCAAGAGCACCATCGTGAATAACAACGTTATCACGCAACAGACGAACCTTTGCCCCACGCTTAACAAAGCCCTCGGTAACCATACAACCGCCAACTTTACCAACGCCGGTAATATTGAAGACATTGCGAATTTCAGCATATCCGATAATCTTTTCTTTAAGCTCAGGCGTTAACATTCCCTCCAGCGCTTTCTTAATATCGTCAACCACATCATAGATGATAGAATAATAACGAATATCAACACCGTCTTGACGGGCAAGATCACGCGCATGAGGAATGGCTCGAACGTTAAATCCGATAATAAAGGCATTTGAAGCCTTCGCCAAAGTAACGTCTGAATCCGAAATAGGACCAACCGCCGAATGCAAAATCTGAACACTGACTTCGTCATTAGAGAGCTTTTTAATTGTTCCCTCAATAGCTTCGATAGAACCTTGAACGTCGGCCTTGATAATAACCGGAAGATGTTTAACTTCACCGGATTTAATTTTATCAAGCATTTGCTCCATTGCCGATTTCGCACTCTTAACAAGCTTAGCGTCACGCTCTTTACGAATACGATAATTGGTAACTTCTTTAGCCTGAGCCTCGTCTTTAACGATAACAAAATCATCACCTGCGGCCGGTGTACCTTGCAAACCAAGGATTTCAACCGGAGTGGCCGGACCGGCCTCAGTCATTTTCTTACCATGTTCATTAAACATCGCACGAATATGACCCCATTCTTTTCCGGCAATACAAATATCGCCGACATGAAGTGTTCCGTTCTGAACCAAAACAGTTGCAACCGAACCACGGCCTTTTTCCATTTTAGCTTCAACCACAGCACCTTGAGCCAAACGGTTTGGATTTGCTTTCAAATCAAGAATTTCTGCTTGCAACAAAATAGCTTCGACCAACTTATCAATATTGATTCTCTTCTTAGCAGAAACCTCGGCGCACAAACTATCACCGCCCATCTCTTCAACCGCAATCCCATGTTGCAGCAAAGCTGTCTTAACTTTCATCGGATCAGCACCCGGCAAATCGATTTTATTAATAGCAACCACAATTGGCACTTCAGCGGCTTGAGCATGACGAATAGCTTCAACTGTCTGCGGCATAATACCATCATTAGCAGCTACAACCAAAACCACAATATCCGTAACTTTTGCACCACGAGCACGCATTTCAGAGAAAGCCTCGTGTCCCGGAGTATCAATAAAGGTAATTTTTTTACCACCGGCAACTTCAATCTGATAAGCACCGATATGCTGTGTAATACCACCAGCTTCACGAGCAGCCACATTGGTCTCACGCAAAGCATCAAGCAATGATGTTTTACCATGGTCAACGTGTCCCATAACCGTAACAACCGGCGCTCTTGGCAACAAATCATCAGCCGTATCTTGCGGACCGGTCAAACCTTGTTCCACATCACTATCGGCCACACGTTTAACCTTATGACCAAATTCTTCAACCACGATCTGAGCCGTATCAGCATCAATTGGTTGGTTAATAGTAGCCATAACACCGAGAGCCATCAACTTTTTAATAACCTCAGCACTTTTTTCTGCCATACGGTTAGCCAATTCCTGAACAGTAATAATCTCAGGAACAACAACCTCTTTAATAATTTTTTCAGCAGGTTGTTGCGGAGCTTGCTGAGGTTTCGGCTGTTTTTTCTTAAAGCGACGACGCGGAGCTCCATAACCATAATCATCGTCATCATCATCCATTGAGCCCATAACATTATGAAGATTAACTTTCCCTCCACGACGTTGTGGTTCAAAGCTACGCTTCATAATTTTTTTGCGCTCTTGTTCAAAAACTTCTTCTTTGCTTAAAGACTTTCCGCCTTTCTGAGAACGATAAGAACTATCATCATTATCTTCATCATCATCAAAATCACGAGGTCTCTTATCCTTAGCCTTTGAAGCTGCACGTTCTTCTGCCGCTGCTGATTTTTCAGGATTAACGGCAGAATCAGCCTTAGCCTCAACTTTTTGCGGCTGCTTAACTTCTTGCTTTTGCTGACTTTGAGTCTTTTCTTTTTCTTGTTCTTCAGCCTGTTTTTGCGCCTTAAGAGCCTCTTCTTGCTCACGACGCAACTGACGTTGACGCTCTTTTTCTTCCTCTTCAAGACGACGCTTTGCCTCATGCTCCTTTGCCTCGGCAATCAACTTAAGCTTAGCAGCCGTAGCATCATCAATCTGCACTTTAGGCTCTTCTTTTTTAGCTGCAGAAATAATTCTTTTTTTGCGCACCTCAACCTGAACGACCTTTTTGCCGTCATTATGGCTTTT
Source organism: uncultured Pseudomonadota bacterium (assembly GCA_949295935.1). Classification (GTDB taxonomy): domain Bacteria; phylum Pseudomonadota; class Alphaproteobacteria; order RF32; family CAG-239; genus HGM16780. The sequence goes on from CASFMW010000003.1 coordinate 65,650, forward strand.
AGCGGCATCCCCCACATTTTTAAGGGTAAGGGTAGATTTCCCTGATAATGTCAACCTGCTTTTTGCACTATCTTCTGTCATTAATATCTTTCTCCATATCGTCTTTTTAATTTACGCATTCAAAAACTGCTCATAACGTTTCAGTTCTCGATAAACGGCATTTGCCATATCGCCCTTGAGTAAAGCGGCATGAACCGTATTAACTTTATCCAATGCCTTATCCAACTCCTCAACATTAAACAAAGCCAAAACCTCTAAACTTCCGGCAACAGCCAAAATTTTCTGATGTCCATCATCACCGGCATCAACAGCCTCTAACAAGAAAGCTGCTTTATTTTTGATAACAGCATCTTTAACTTTTTCAAAACCGGCAACAAACAGCCCTGCTTTTCGTGCAAAATTAAGCATATCAAAGCATTTTTTCTTCAACAAAGCCTCAACCATAGGCACAAGGGCATCTTCCACATGAGCCTTTCCTTTTGTAACTTTGGCAAAAAGATGTTTATTTATTGCCGTTTCGAGCAACTTCTTTGAATTAGAAACATAAATTCCCTTTCCCGCCAGTTTTTTATAAAAATCGGGCACAACCGTATTACCATTAACCAACACAAAACGAAGCATATCGGTCTTAGGCTTTATCTCGCCACTGGCAATACATTTTCTATGAATATCTTTTTCCATTATGTTTCACCCTCAAAGCCGCCAGAGCGGAGGAAAAGCTATTACAGCTTTTCCCCGTCAGAAGCGTTTTCATCATCAGCAAACCAGTGCTCACGAGCTTCCATGATGATTTTATTAGCCTCGGTCTGCGAAATAACATTTTCACCGAGCATTTCAATAAGCTCATCAGCGGCCAAATCACCAAGATCATCAAGAGTTTTAACACCTTTTTCAGCAAGGGTCAAAATCATATCCTGATCCAAACCACTAATACCCATAAGCTGGTCATCAATACCGAGAGACTTTTTCTTGTTTGCAAATTCGGCATCACGTTTTGCAACAAACTCTTTTGCACGATTCTGCAACTCTTTAGCCACATCTTCATCAAAACCTTCGATTTCAGAAAGCTCAGACAAATCAACCAAAGCAACTTCATCAACAGTAGAGAAACCTTCGGCAATCAAGAGATGAGCAATCATCTCATCAACATCCAAAGCTTCCATAAAGCGCTGAGAACGAACCTTGTTTTCATTAGAACGACGTTCTTGCTCTTGTTCTTCAGTCAAGACATCAATATCACAACCCAAAAGCTGAGAAGCAAGCTTAACATTCTGACCACGGCGACCGATAGCAATAGAGAACTGGTCTTGAGCAACAACAGCCTCTATACGATTATTTTCCTCATCAAGAACAACTTTTGTAACTTCTGCCGGAGCCAGTGCGCTGACAATATACTGAGCTTTATCGTCAGAATAAGGAACAACGTCGATTTTTTCACCTTGAAGTTCATTAACAACGGCTTGAACTCTGATACCGCGCAATCCAACACAAGCACCAACAGCATCAACAGTCATATCGTCTGCTTTAACGGCAATCTTAGCCTTAGACCCAGGATCACGAGCAACGCCCATAATTTTAACAATTCCATCATAAATTTCAGGAACTTCTTGGGTAAAGAGCTTAGCCATAAATTCAGGGCAAGTACGAGATAAAAAGATTTGCGGCCCTTTGTTTTCGCGACGAACATCTAAAACATAAGCACGAATGCGGTCACCATTTTTAAACTTTTCTCTCGGAATAATTTCATCACGACGCAAAACAGCCTCGGTCTTACCAATATCGAGAACCACATTGCCAAATTCGATTCTTTTAACAGTACCGTTAACAATCGTACCGATTTTTTCTTTATATTCTTCAAACTGTTTGTTGCGTTCAGCTTCACGAACTTTTTGTACGATAACCTGTTTTGCGGTTTGAGCGGCAATACGACCAAAATCAATCGGCGGAAGAGCATCAACCAAAAAATCACCGACTTTAGCATCAGCTTTATAATTTTTAGCCAACTTCAAAGGCAGCTGAGCCGCTTCATTTTCAATAATGGCATCATCAGCCACAACTTCACGATAACGAGACAAAGCAATCGCACCGGTCTTACGGTCAATTTTAGCGCGAATATCATGCTCAGCACCATATTTAGAGCGAGCACCTTTTTGAATGGCAACTTCCATTGCTACAAAAACATCTTCGCGGTCAATATTTTTTTCACGAGCCACAGTATCGGCAACTAAAATAATTTCCGGTCTCGGCATGCTTTCCATATTTTCCATTATCAAATCCTCATTATTTATAAAAGTTATTGTAAATCAGAATCATCTTGTGCGTCGGCAAACTCTTGCAACAGCGCATCGGTAATTAAAATTTTGGACTTTGCCACATCAGCAAAAGGAATGGCATAAACTTTTTCATCCATTTCAAATGAGATAATACCCTTATCATCAATAGAAATAATTTTACCCTTGAAGCGCTTTCTCTTCTCAATTTCGCAAGAAGTTTCAACTTTAGCCTCATATCCGGCAAAGCGCTTAAAATGCTCAGGCTTAGTTAATGGCCTGTCGATTCCCGGAGAGCTAACCTCCAAAGAATATTGGCTTTCGATAGGATCTTTATCATCAAGCACATCAGACAAAGCGCGGCTAACTTTAGCACAATCATCAACCGTAATATTTTTACCGTCTTTGCGATCAATCATAACCTGCAAAGTCGGATTTTTAGCGCCTACCGTCAAAACACGAATAAGCTCATAGCCTTCTTTTTCAACAACGGGCTCAATCAAAGAATAAAGCGGATGTTCCTGCATAAGGTCGATTCCTTTTAACTAAGTTAACAAAAAAGCGGGGTTTTTTGACCCCACTTTCAAACTAATATTCCCAACTATGTCAACCTTATACCATAAATTTTAAAAAAATCAAGCACAAAATAAAAAAAGCCCTGCAAAAGCAGAGCCTAAAATCATGGTAAATATATAACCGGTCGCACTTTAAATAATGGATTATCATCCAGAGCACAGCTCCGTACCTGCCATTTCCCACTGATACCAAAACCATAAAGCTTATCTTTTTGCTCATACCAATAAGGAGCATCAAAAACAATAGGCTTAAAACCAGCCAGCTCAGCCGTTTTATTAAAATCATTAAACTGATCTGAAAAACAAATCAACGACTTCCAAAAATCCTTTTTTCCAAGAGAAATCCGATAAGTTTTAAATTTTTGTTTTTGACAATAGTTCTGTGCCGACGATAAAAGCATTTTTTTAGGCGCTTCATCTAAAATAGCAAACTTTCCAAAAACAATAGCCAAAGGTTCAACACCTTCTAACGGAACAAGCGAACGTTTTCCATTTTTATAAAGAACCGGCAACGGAAATTGAATATTGTTATTATCCATAAAAATAAATATTAAAATTATAAAATAAAAAAATACAAATCACTAATTTGGGATATAAAGCAAGATTAGACAAAAGTCAACAAAAAAAATTATCCATCTTCCAACCGCAATAGGACTGAAACACTGACCAACGCCGTAATCAAAATCGGCGTCCACACGGCCATAAACGGCGGCAAATAAGAATTAAGCCCAAATGCATAAATAACCTGCGAAGCAAAATAAACTACAAAGCCGGAAACAATACCGCCAACGATAAGGAACAAGACACCGCCTTTACGCATATTCGGACGCAAAGCAAAAACAGCTGCGACCAAAACCATCGCACAAAGCAAAAATGGTGACGCTAACAAAGATAAATAACGCATTTTATGTTTCACGGCCGAAAAACCCGATTTTTCATAAAACCGAATTGTGTCAGGCAAATCCCAAAAAGATATTGCCTCCGGATCCACAAAATTTTCTTTAATTCTATCCAGATTTATTGATGTTTTATAAGAAACTTTGTTCAAATCAATACGCGGCTTTCCTGTTTCAAAAACCTTAACATCTCTAAGCTCAAACTTCTGATCTTTCAGCACCGCCATAAAAGAATTAAGCTGGCGCAAGATTTGAGAATCACGATCAAGCTCTAAAATATCCACATCATAAAGATAAAGCGTATCTTCATCTTGCTGATGAACAGACTTTGCCTCCAGCACAAGCACTCTGTCATTATCAACAGCTTCTCTGATCCACAACCCTTTGTTCGAAAAAAGAACCGCTTTTGGATTTTTCGTTTTCAAACGATAATCAAGAGTTTCAAAAATCTCATTCATATAAGAGGCCACCGGATTGATCACGGCCACATTAATAACTCCGACCATAAACACGGCAAACAGTAGCGGCGCCAAAAAGCCCCAAACGGAAACACCGGCCGCCCGCACAATCACAAATTCGCTGTTTTTGCTCAAACGCCAAAAAGTAGCCATCGCTGCAATCATCATCACGAACGGAAACACCATTTCCAAGGTTTTTGGCAGCTTCATGATCACCAGCTGGACTACAAAACCGGCAGAAATATCCGGCCGATCAGCCACACGACGCAGCATATCAATCATCTCAAACATAAACACGATACCGATGACCATCAGCAATACGGACAAAAAGTTCCATATTATCTGCTTCATCAAATAGCGACCGAGAATTGAGTTTGGGTTCATAAAACTACGCCTTACAAAATCATCATTAATTGTTGCTAAGATAAACAAAAAGAAAAATCTTCGCAATCAAAAAATAACAGCTAGAGCAAATTCATGGAAAGATAACGCTCAAAAGCATCAGGTAAAATAACCACAATATTTTTATACTTAAAGACAGGACGTTCTGCTAATTTAACCGCTGCACACAAAGCCGCACCGGCAGAAATACCGATAGAAAGCCCCTCAAACCGTGCCGCAAGTTTGAGCATTTCAACAGCCTCTTCATCACTCACATCAAAAACCTCATCAACCAGCTCCGGATTATAAAACTTTGGCACAAAACCGGCACCGATTCCCAAAATTTTATGCGCTCCGGCTTGACCACCGTTCAAAACCGGACTAGATAAGGGCTCTACCGCAGCCACAAACAAATCAGGATTACAACTTTTCAACGCCGAGGCAACACCGGCCAAGGTACCGGCAGTTCCGACCGCACTAACAATCGCATCAACATTTCCGCCGGTTTGTTCCATAATTTCCATACTGGTACCCAAACGATGAGCATTCGGATTAGCCTCGTTTTCAAATTGCTTAAGTAAAATCACATTCGGATTTTTTTGAGCAAGAATAGCCGCTTTATTAATAGCACCAGTCATTCCGTCTTCTTTCGGAGTCAAAATAACTTCTGCCCCAAACAGTTTCATCAACCCAATTCTTTCAGCCGACATATTTTCAGGCATGGTAATAACCAGTTTATACCCTTTTGCCGCGCATAAAGCCGCCAAACCGATACCCATATTGCCGGAAGTTGCTTCAACAAAAACCGAATTTTCATTAACCCGACCGGATTTTTCCGCCTCTTCAATCATCTTAAGAGCCGCGCGGTCTTTTATTGAAAAAGCCGGATTATAAGCCTCACATTTGGCTAAAACATTGGCTTTAAGATTAAAATGTTTCATCAGCTGATTCATTTTCAGCATCGGCGTATTTCCGACCATTTCCGCCACGGAATTATAAATTCTACGCATAGTTTCCTCTAATTTGTTCATAAAGCGCAAAATAAACTTCTTTTATCGTCGCTTTTTGTTATGATAAGAACACTATAAAGGAAAATACTAAATAAATGATAAAATTCAAAGCAAAAATAGCATTAATCGCAACAGCTCTGCTCCTAAGCTCAAACGCACAGGGAACAAGCCTTGATGAGATATATCGCGATGTTATTCGCTCAGATAACAGTGGCTATCTCCCGATATATGTAAAAAACCGCAATGCACCACAGTTTTTGCTTGATGAAAAAAAACTCAAAGAAGCTCAAGATATTCCGCCGGTTGTGACCGAACCTCAAAAAAATATGGTAATAGACTTTGAGGATTACCGCTTAAAAAGAGAACAAGCAGAAACAGCCAAAACAGAACGCTGGCTCAAAGCAATTGACGCGGTAAAAAAGAACAACGTCACCCCAATGGATCTTCATGAAATTGAGATAAGAGAAGAAGCCTCTGACCCAACAGCCACAGAAATTTTAGCTTTTATGTATGCACGCGGCATCGGCGTTAAAATGAACCTCATAAAAGCATTCAAACTTTATCGCAAAGCAGAACAACTCAATATTCCCAATGCAAAAGACAATGCCATAAAAGTCTATAAAGTCATGACGCCCGATCAACGCGCAAAACTCAATACTTCTTCAAACAATTAAAAATCACTCAGCCAAAGCTTTCAGTGCTATTTCGTGAAAAAAATTAAGCTTTACCTTCTGCTGCAACACATCATCAATCGCCACCCATTCGGCAAATCCGTTCTCCGGTGTTTTCCACTTTTCCTGTGCCACATCAAACCGAAAAGATGAAACATCATAAAGCATAAACTTTTGTTTATAAATATAAAAAGTCCCTTCCGGAGGTTCATCATCGGCAAAATAACGCACCACCTGTTCAAAAGCTTTTTCATAACGATCAAGCATAATTTCGAGCCCTGTTTCTTCATAAAGTTTTCTAAACAAACAGTCTCGAACATTTTCTTTTCTTCGACAACTTCCACCCGGAAATTCCGCAACATCATAATGAGGAGGATAAGTCAGCAAAAGACACCCATCTTTCACCAACAAAGCAAAAAATCCTTCTTTTTCAGAGGGAATAGCCGCCTCACAATAATGTTCGCGCCCGTTACGGTCGAAAAAAATCAAAGAATTATCCATTTTTTGCTTCTCTGCGCAAAGCTTCAACAAATTCTTTCAAACCAGTCTGACGCACACGCTTCATTCTCTCGCCCGAAATAATTTTCTGCACTTTTAAGACGGTTTCGTTCAAATTAACGTTCACAATCACATAGTCAAACTCGTCCCAATGGCTGACTTTATCATCAAACTGCGCCATTCTTTTAGCAATAACTTCGGCAGAATCTGTTCCTCGTCCCACCAAACGCCGGCGCAATTCCTCAACCGAAGGCGGCAAAATATAAATCGTGACCACATCATCGGGGGCTTTTTTCTTCATCTGACGCGCACCGACCCAGTCCATATCAAACAACACATCTTCCCCGACATTAATAAAGCTGTCCACTTCACGGCGAAGCGTTCCATAACGATGGCCGTATTGAGAATCAACATGCTCATAAAAAGCATCTTCGGCAATCAGCTTGTCATATTCCTCATCACTTAAGAAATAATAATCAACACCATCGACCTCTCCTTCTCGTTTTGCGCGTGTTGTAGCAGAAACCGAAAATTTAATATGCGGGTCTTGCGCTAAAACTTCTTTGCAAACAGCACCTTTGCCTGCACCGGAAGGTCCTTCAATAATAAACATCGCACCGCGGCGAACTTTTTTAAGATAATCAATAACATCAGCCATAGTCTTTACTCCATATTTTGCACTTGTTCGCGCAGTTGTTCAATCAAAGCCTTAAGCTCCATACCAAAATTTGTAAGCGTTATATTCATTGACTTTGAGCAAGTAGTGTTCGCCTCACGATTAAGCTCCTGACAAAGAAAATCAAGCCGTCTTCCTGCCGGTTGCGATGATTCCAACAACTCGGCAAAAGTCTTCATATGTGCTTTAAGGCGGTCAATTTCTTCTCTTATATCAGCACGCGTAATATAAAGAACAATTTCTTGAGCCAATCGCTCTTCTGACACAGCCGGCAAGTCACCGCTAAGCTCAGCCACACGACTTTGCAACCCTTCCTTAATTTTCTGAGGTAGCTTTTCAAACAAAACCTCTATCTGCCCAACAATTTTATTAATCTTCGCGCCGATTTCGAGCAATGCCCCCTTAATTTTTTCACCTTCGGCAAAGCGTGCTTCTTTAAGCTTTTCACAAGCTTTCACAAAACTGTCTTTAAGAGCTTTCTTCAATTCTTCTATCTGATTGTCATCAAGACGTTTGTCGGCAAAATCAATCACCTGTGGCAAAGCCAAAAGCTCGCCCAAAGACGGCGCCCGAAACTTATCGCCATATTTAGCCGCTACCGCATCAGCCGCCTCTGCCAGCTGATTAAGCAAATCAATATTCACCTGCGGCTGTTTCTCCAAAAGCTGAGAATTCAGCTCTAAAAAAACACTGACGCTTCCACGAGAAAAATATCGCGCCGCAATTTCTTTAAGCTCCAAAGATAAACTATCCAAAAAGGCCGGCAACTTAAACTTGATATCCAAATTTTTACCATTCACGCTTTTTATTTCAAAAGCCCAGTCATATTTAAGATTTGCAATATCAGCCTTTCCCTCAACACGGGCAAACCCCGTCATACTAGCAATGTGCAAAACCGCTCTCCTAAGATTTTATTTTTTAGAATTATAGATTAAACTGAATAAAAAATATTTCAATAAGGAATTTCAAAAATGAATGACACATCAAGACAAAACAATATCCTCATCACCGGCGCCAGCAGCGGCATTGGCGAGGCTTTAGCAATATATTATGCTAAAACCAGTGCTAAAAATCTTTATATTTGCGGCCGCAATAAAGAAAGATTGGAAGAAGTCGCCCGCAAATGCAAAGAACTAGGCACCGAGGTCGAAAGCAAAATTCTTGATGTAACAAACAGAGAAGAAATGAAAAACTGGATTGAAAGCAGTAACCAGAAATCGCCGTTAAATATTGTTATAGCCAATGCCGGCGTCGGTACGGTCAATGAAACACCGGATTCGATATACAATACTTTTAACATAAATTTGTTTGGCGTCTTAAATACGGTTCTACCAACTGTTGAAATCTATCGTCAAAATCCGTTAACTTCGGCTTCTCGCCGCCCAACCATTGTATTGCTCAGCTCTATTGCCGGTTATCACGGCTTGGCCACCTGCCCGTCATACAGCGCCAGCAAAGCCGCTGTTAAAGCTTATGGCGAAGCTCTGAGAGTCAAGCTCAAACCCGAAGGTATTAATGTCAACGTCGTCTGTCCCGGATTCGTCCGCTCACGCATTACCGATCAAAACACATGCCCCATGCCGTTTTTCATGGAAGCACCGGAAGCAGCCAAAGCCATCGCCGAAGGCATCAAACAAGATAAAGCGATTATCTCTTTCCCGTTTCCGTTGCGTTTTGCCGCATGGTTTGGTTCGATTCTACCAAACTGCATCAGTGACTTTATCTACCGCAAATTACCTTACAAGGCTTAAGGTTTATCAGGATTTTTGACCGCGCGTTTTTGCAAAAGATAAAGCACAAACAACCCCGGAATAACCATCAATGAGGTAATGGAGAAAAACATCGGCCAACCGACCAATTCGACCATTTTTCCGGAAGTTGCCGCCACAGCGTCGCGTGCCAAACTCATTAGTGAAGACAACAACGCATATTGCGTTGCGGTATAAGCCACGCTGCATAAAGACGAAAGATAAGCCACAAAAGCGGCCATACTCATACCGCCGGAAATATTATCAAGGGTAATACAACCGACCAACATCCAAATATTATGTCCTGCATAAGCCTGCGCCACAAAGACCAGCGTCGTCACCCCTTGCAAAATTCCGCAAATCCACAAAGAACGAAACAACCCGCACCGACTAACCACAATACCGCCGATAATTCCGCCCAAAATTGTCGCCCCCATACCAAAAAACTTTGACACCGAGGCAATCTCGATCATCGAAAATCCCATAGCTTTGTAAAACACATTGGCCATCGGCCCCATATAGGCATCACTCATTTTATAAAGAAAAACAAAGAGCAAAATAAGCTTCCAGTCCGACCGTTTCATAAAATCGGCAAAAGGCGCAACAACCGCTTTTTGCATAAAAGCGATAAAGCGTTCTCGCCGAGAGCCAATAACCTTAATCTCATGAAATTCGGCGTCTTTGCACGGTTCCTTAGCCTGCAATATCGTAAAGATTCCAACCAACGCACCACCGGCCATAATCAAATAAACCTCTTGCCAAGACAAAAACGAAGCCAGCCATAAAGCTACCGCACCGGAAAACAACATTCCCAAACGATAGCCCAAAACAAAGATAGCCGCGGCCGCTCCTTGCTCTTCGTCATCAAAAGATTCGATTCGAAAAGCATCAAGCACTACATCTTGCGAGGCAGACGCCAGAACCACCACCACCGCAACTGTTGCCAAAAGCAACGGATTTTCGGCAGGATTAATCAACGCCATAAGGACTAAAGAAACCAGCAAAACAATCTGCGTCAACAAAGCCCAGCTTCTCCTCCGCCCCATGCGCCCCAAAACCGGAAGGCGCAAGCGGTCAATCAACGGCGCCCAAAGCCATTTAAAACTGTATGGCGTTTTAACTAAAGAAAACACCCCGATAAGCGCATAAGACACCTCGGCTGCATCAAGCCATAAGCTAAGCGTTCCTCCCACCAACATAAGGGGAAGCCCGCTTGAAAAACCAAGCCCGACCATAACCGCCATCCGACGGTCAGCATAAATTTGAAGCGCACGAAGCCATCTGTTTAACATAACATTTCCTCTAAAATTGGCTTTCAGCTTAGCCCAACAAGCTTAAAAAAAACTAAAGAAGACAAGACAAGCCTTGCATTTTTCGCCCCGACATCCTAAATAAAAACAAAAGAACAAAAAAAATAACGAAAGGAAAAGCATGACAACCATACTCTGCGTCCGCAAGAACGGCACGGTAGCCATGGCCGGAGACGGACAAGCCACGTTAGGAGAATCAACCATATTCAAATCAACTTCGGTAAAAGTCAGACGCATCGGCAACGGCAGCATCATTGCAGGATTCGCCGGCGCCGCCGCAGATGGCATTACCTTAATCGAGCGGCTGGAAGAAAAGCTTGAACAAAACGCTTATCAGTTAAAACGTGCCGCTGTATCTTTGGCAAAAGATTGGCGCATGGATAAATATTTAAGGCAGCTCCAAGCCGTAATGATTGTTGCCGACAAAGACATCTCGCTGGTTATTTCCGGCACCGGAGAAGTCATGGAACCCGATGACGGCATTATCGGCATCGGCTCGGGTGGAAATTACGCCATGGCCGCAGCCAAAGCCTTAGCGGAAGTCAGCGATTTCAGCGCCGAAGAAATCGCCCAAAAAGCCTTAAAAATCGCCGGCGATATTGATGTTTATACCAACCACAACGTAATCATAGAAAAAATAGAGAGCAAATAAGATGACCGCAAATTTCAGCCCGAGAGAGATTGTCTCGGAACTCGACCGCTTTATTGTCGGCCAAGAAGAAGCCAAAAAAGCCGTAGCCATAGCCTTAAGAAACCGCTGGCGCCGCATGCAGCTACCGGAACAATTAAAAGAAGAAATTGTCCCGAAAAACATTTTAATGGTCGGCCCGACCGGTGTCGGTAAAACTGAAATTTCACGCCGCTTGGCCAAATTGGTAAAAGCCCCATTTGTAAAAGTTGAGGCCACTAAATTTACCGAAATAGGCTACGTCGGCCGCGATGTGGAATCAATCATTCGCGACTTAGTCGAAACCGCTATAAATACCACCAAGCTTGAACAACGCAAATCCGTTCGGGTTAAGGCGGAGGCCGCCGCTGAAGAACGTCTGTTAAAAGCCTTGGTCGGTAAAGATTCGGGCGAAGAAACCCGCCAAAAATTCAGAGAAATGCTGCGCTCTGGTTCTTTGGATAATAACGAAATTGAGATTGATATTATCGACAACGGCAATGCCAGCATGCCAACAATCGACATCCCCGGAATGCCTGGCGCCCAAATGGGGATGATAAGCTTGGGCGATTTACTGGGCAAACCTTTTGGTGACAAATACAAAACCCGCAAACTCAAAGTCGCAGACGCCCGCAAAATCATCATTGATGAAGAAAGCGACAAACTTTTGGATAACGATAACATCACCGTTCAAGCCATTAAATCGGTTGAAAACGACGGCATTGTCTTTATTGATGAGATTGATAAAATCTGCGCCAAAGACGAGCGACGCGGCGGTGATGTCTCCAGAGAAGGCGTCCAGCGCGACCTCTTGCCATTGATTGAAGGCACAATCGTCAACACCAAATACGGTGCAGTCAAAACCGACCATATTTTGTTCATTTGCTCGGGTGCTTTTCACTTGTCCAAACCATCGGATTTGCTACCGGAATTACAAGGACGCTTACCGATTCGCGTTGAATTAAAGGCTTTGAGCAAAGAAGACTTCATCAAAATCTTGAAGGAGCCTGAAGCCAACCTGATCGAGCAATATATCGCTCTTTTGGGAACAGAAAACTTCACTCTCAAATTTGAAGATGAAGCAATTGAAAAAATTGCTGACATAGCGGTTGCGATTAACGAAAATGTTGAAAACATCGGCGCCCGCCGCCTGCACACGGTTTTAGAGATTTTGCTTGAAGACATCAGCTTCAACGCCTCGGACCGTAGCGGCCAAACCGAAACCATAACCGCTCAAATGGTTGAAGACAAACTTCAAAAATTCACCAAAGCAACCGACCTTTCAAAATTCATTTTATAAGGCGAGTGCAAAAGATGAACCGTCGCAATTTCGGCATTTACATTCATTGGCCCTTTTGCCGCAGTAAATGCCCTTATTGCGACTTTTTTTCACAAGTCAAAAAAGACATTCCGCAAGAAAAAATCATCGAAGACTATATCCAAGAGCTTGATTTTTACCATGGCTTAACTTCAACAGAACAAGTCAGCAGCATTTTTTTCGGCGGCGGCACACCTTCATTAATCAAGCCTCAACTTATTGCGCGCTTAATTGAAGAAATCGAAAAAAAATGGAGCTTGAAAAAAGATATCGAGATTTCACTTGAAGCCAACCCCAACACCGACAGCCCAACATTATTTTCTGACTTAAAATCAGCAGGAATCAATCGCTTGTCACTTGGCGTTCAGGCTCTAAACGATAAAGATTTAAAGTTTTTAGGCCGCACGCATAACAGCGCCCAAGCCCAAACAGCCATCGAGAAAGTTATTAAAACTTTTGACAATCACTCCATGGACTTAATTTACGCCCGCCCCGAGCAAAAACCAGAGGGTTGGAAACAAGAACTATCTCAAGCCATCGGATTCGGTTTTAAACACTTATCGCTGTATCAATTAACAATTGAAGAAGGCACCAACTTTGCCAAACGCGGTATTAAGGCTTTGGAAGAAAACGCCGCCGCCGAAATGTACGACTTCACCACCGACTTTTTAGCAGAACATGGCTACCCGCGTTACGAAGTTTCAAACTTTGCCACACCACAATATCAGTGCCGCCACAATTTGCTTTATTGGCAAGGAGACAATTACCTCGGCATCGGCCAAGGCGCACACGGTCGAATAAAAACCACGGAAAACAAAATTTATGCCTCCACCTACCGCTGCCGGCTTGAAGAACTAACCCAAGAAGAACGTGCCGAAGAACTATTGCTAATGGGCCTCCGCCTTGATGAAGGAATTAGCAAAAAAAACTTTAAGACGCTTTGCGGAAAAGACTTTTCAAATATAACCGATTCGCAAAAAATCAAAGAGCTCGAAAAACTTGGTTTCATACAAAACACCCAAGACACCATCCGCCTAACAAAAACAGGCTTTCCGCTCATGAATCGCATCTTGTCTGAAATAGTAATTTAATTTTCTTGGTCAAAATACGCAACCGCATCAATAATCTTAGTCAAATCAAGCGGCGAAATTTTTTCTTTTCCCTCAAGAAGGGCCTCAAGCCGAACCGGCTCAATACCGGATTTTTTTGAAATTTCTTCTCTTGACAAAGAGGAAGCCTCAACCAATCGGCTAACTTTAGCCAGCATCTGCGCTTGCAAAGTTGCAAGCACAAAATCATCATCAGAAAAAACACCGGAAACCAAATCAGTCATAAAAAATCCTCCAATCAAACAACAAAACTCTGCCAAAGGCCAAGAGCTGGAGGGAAATAGGCACGTTCAAAAAAGTCCGAGTCCACATTTCCACGATAATTTCGCAAAAACACTCAAATGTGTCCCTAGAAGATAATCATGATTTTTTAAAAGACAAGAGAAAAGATAAAAATTTTTATAAAAAAAGAGGGCTCAAAGCCCTCTCCAAACCCAAAGAATAAAAACTACAGATTAGCCTCAATCCAAGAAACCATAGCAGACTTCGGATTAAGTCCCACTTTAACATCAATCTGTTTTCCGTCTTTGAATAAAAAGATTGAAGGAATGCTTCTAATTCCAAGCTCAGAAGCCTTGTCCGGAGATTCATCAACATTCATTTTGCAGATTTTTACTTTATCACCCATCTCCTTAGAAATCTCTTCCAAAATCGGAATCATCTGACGGCACGGACCGCACCATTCAGCCCAAAAATCAACCAATACCAAACCTTTTGCATTCAAAACTTCGGCATCAAACTGAGAATCATTAATTGCTAACATAGAATCTCCCTTTCATAAAAAAACTGTTGTAACTTAATATAGGGTATAAAATCCAAGAATAAAAGACTTTTCTTATAAAAATTAATCAAGCGGCATTAAAAAAGCAGTATCCGTCCACAAAATAAAGCAATGCACGGCCTTTTCCGGATAAATTTTTTCAACCAACTGTTTATAAGCTGCCAATTGCTTCTTATAAATCTGCGGAACATCATCAACCGTTTTGGCTGCCGGACGATTTGTTTTGAAATCAATAATCAAAACCTCATCATCTCGCACCACAAGACGGTCAATTTGTGCCGAAACAATCTTTCCTTCAACCTGCCCCATCAGCGGCACTTCCGCTTTTGAACCAACGCCAAAAACTTTTTCAAAAGCCGGATTTTCCAACAAATGCAAAACCTCATGCAAAATAATTTCATGCTGTTTTGTTGGCAGATCCGCAGCATTAGCACTCAAAAAGTCCAAAATAACGGAACGCAAATCTCCCTGCTTAACATCTGGCAAAAATTGTAATAGCTTATGAATAACTCGCCCGCGACGAAAACGATGTTCATCTTCTTTAAAAATAGGGGAAACCAAGGCCGATTCTGAAAGCTCATCTTCTTCATCAGGACGCGACGGCGTATAAGGCTTTGCTAACAAATCCTCTTCGGGAGCAGGTTCAAGAAACCACTCGGGAACTTCTAAACTTTTATTTCCGGCCACATCGACTTTTTGCTTCTTTTTCTCATCCTGCTCAACAAACTCTTGCTCTGTTTCCACAAACAAGCAACCATCATCATCTTCCTTAGCATTTTCATCAAAGTTGCGCCGACAAACATCATACCAACAGTCTTCCTTAATGGCGTTTTTATTCTTATATCCGCAAACACAAAGCCTGTCTTCAGCGCGTGTCAAAGCCACATAGAGCAAACGGCGATATTCTTCCAAGGCTTTTTGATTCTGCCTTTGATTAATTTTAAGACAAATATCATCATAATCTGCTGACTTAAGCGGAAAGTACATCAGCTCGTCCCACAACATCGCTGCTTCTTTCTTTTCCGAAGCAACACGTACCGTATCCGGCAAAATCACGATTGGCGCCTGCAAACCTTTAGAACCATGCACCGTCATCAAGCGAACAAGATTTTGCGAGGCTTGCTCTTGCTCACGCTTAATTTCAACCTCGTCCTGCGTAATCCAATCAATAAAAGATTGCAAACTCGGCACATGGTCCTGTTCAAAAGCAACAGTCAGATTCATAAATTCATCAATACCATCTTCAACCTCTTTTCCCATCCGAGCCACAAACTTTTTTCGCCCCGAAAGTTTGTTCAGAATAAAAGAATAAAGTTCAAACGGACGAACATAATCCACCTTGTTCAAAAGCTGCTGCAGCTCTGCATACACTGCAGCAAATTTTTCGCTTTTAGAAAGCCTTGTCAGCAAAGGAGCACCTTCGCGCTTATAACAAAGCTCAAACAAATCCATATCATCAAGTCCCCACAAAGGTGACTTCAAGATTTCGGCAAGTGTCAAATCATCAGTCGGCAACAGCAAAAACTTTCCGATTCCGATTAGGTCTTGAATTGCCATCTGCTCCAAGAGCTTAATTTTATCAACACCAGCGACTTCCACCCCAATTTTCTTGCAGGCTCTGACAAATTCTTCCACAAAAGCATTACGACGTTGAACCAAAACCAAAAAATCACCATATCTGACCGGCCGATTCTTAGATTTAAGGATTTCGCCTTTTTCAACCATAGACTTAATCTTTTTGGCAATATCCTCAGCCAAGCGCGAGCTGGTTGAAGCCGCACTTGTTTTTTCAATCGGAGGCAACCATTCATCCGGATTATCATCAGGCAAAGGCTCAACAAGCGGCCAAAGCTCAACTTTTCCGGCATCTCCCACACGAAAGGGCACATGCGTAATATCTTGCTCCGGCAAAACCACGCCTTTTTTAGCTGTTTCATCACCAAAAACAGTGTTTACAGTATCTAGAACCGCCGCGGTTGAACGAAAAGAAACATCAAGCTTAACTTCCTCAAAGTTGTCTGAAACCTCATGAAAATAGCGCCGCATATTTTCAAATTCTTCCGGATCAGCCCCCTGAAAACTATAAATGGATTGCTTGCGGTCACCAACGGCAAACACCGTCCGAATAATATCATCAGCCCCTATTCCGGCAAAAAACTCTTCCGTCAAAGCCTTAACAATTGCCCATTGGTCAGGAGATGTATCTTGCGCCTCATCAATCAAAACACTGTCTATACCACCATCAAGCTTATACATCACCCATTGCGCAACAGCCTGATTCTCCAACAAATGCCGTGTCAGAACAATAAGGTCTTCATAGTCCATCTTTGAATGCAGAGCCTTATAAGCATTATAACCTCTAATAAGCTCTTCTGACAAAAGCAACACCGCTTTTGTTGACGTAAACACCCGCAAAGACACCAACTTGTTCTTCATATCAAGAACGTGGTGAGCCTCTTCCTTTATCAACGAATCAACCTCAGGATCAAATGCTTTAGCGTCTTTTGTAGCAAGCTTCGTTTTTTCTTCTTGTGTTACAAAACAAGCGACATAATCTTTAAAAGAAACGCTTGCATCGCCTTCCCAAAATTTTGCAATCACCAAAGCGCGATCAACATCTGTTTTTGAGCCATGCTGAAGAACTAAAATAATTCTTTTCACATCCACCAGACGCCCTTTGTTCAAAAACGAGGCTATCAAAGTTTCTTCCGTATCATCAGGAGAAATACCGAACTTCTGCGCCAAAGCTGCAAGAATCTCCTGCATAGAATGATATGTCGAAAGAAAGCGCACCAATTTGTTTCGATTTTCGGCAATCGCCTTAAATACTTTAGGAAATCTCGATTCGCTGATATTTTGTGTTAAGTAAACAATTGCTTTTGCCGCTTCACTATCAGGAGATTGTTCAATTTTTTGCAATAAGTGAGTCTTCACATCATCAAGAGCTTCAGCCGCCATACGGTCATCCATCACCGAAAAATATGGCGAAACCTGAGCCTCAAGCGGAAAGCGTTTTAACACTTCCTGACAAAAGCTGTGAATGGTCTGGATTTTCATCCCTCCAGGCGTATCAAGCAATAAGGCAAAAAGCTGGCGCGCTTTTGCTTCCAGCAAGGCATATTCTTTGGCCGATTCCGGTAAACTTCCAAGCAAATTATAAAGCTCTTTATGCAACGTTTCATCGCTTGCCACCGCCCATTCGCTCAACCGCTTAGCAATACGGTCATTCATCTCAACTGCCGCCGCTTTTGTATATGTAAGACAAAGAATTTTAGCCGGATTCACATTATTTAAGAGCAAACGCAACACTCTATCCGACAACACCTTCGTTTTTCCGGTTCCGGCAGAGGCTTCTACCCAAACGGACTTTAACGGATTTGACGCACGTCTTTGCTGCCCACTGGCCAGCTCCCCACGGTTTTTACGAATATCGATACATTCGGTCATTATAGCACGCCTCCGTTACTCGTCATCGGCATCTCCCTTAACTTTCCACTCCGGCACCCGAGCCAGATTAAAATAATCAGAATATTTCGGCGCATAAGAAGGATTCGGTTGACAATAATAAGGAGTGTCAAGTTTATCAAAAGTATTAATCAAAATGAGTAGATTCTCTTGGTTTTTCTTCAAAACATCATCAATATTCTTAGATAAAAATGTTTCTTTTTTACCGAGTTGCCAATAAACTAACCCTGCCGTTTTCTTTGGTGCTAATCCACTAAAACCACCGTTAGACGCAATCAATCCTTCAATTGGCAGCTGCGGCGCATAACCTTTAATGATTTCATTAGTTGAGCGCGCACTTCCGGTTTTATAATCAAGAATAATATATTGTCCGTCTTTTGTTTCATCAATTCGATCTGCTTTTGCGGTTATCTCAAAATCTCCGCCCGCAGCTTTAAAAACAATAGAGCCCGAAACTTCACAATAAATTCTGGCAATATCTTTACGATATTCTGATTCTGTCTGCACCAGCCACTGAACACTTTTAACAAAACTCGGCCACCAAAAAGCCCGTTTTTCCAAATCGACTTCATTCTCGGCAAAATATTCTTCCCCGAGTTTTAGCAAAATCTCTTCGGCATTGTTTGGATATTCTGCCGGATAGCGACGATTAAACACTTCCAAAACCTTATGAACAAGTGTTCCGTAATCACTAAAATCAAGTTCACGATTCAAATCATTAAGCGGATAAAGCTTAAGAATATGGCGTGCAAAAATCTGATACGGATCACGCATAAGCACTTCGACCGTACTGGCCGACAGCTTTCGCGGCCGAGCATCAAGCGGAGGCTTAGGAGCCGGAGGAAAGAACGGCACCGGTGCACTGGGTTTATCCAACAACTCACCCAAAGTCAAATATTCAAAAGCATAAAGATTTTCAATACTACTTCCCAAAGCCGCCAATACGGTCTGCAAACGCATCCACCAACGAGAATAAGACATCGGCGTACTTTGCACCTTTGCGGCACGGGTTAAAACAACATTTTCACCACAAAGAAAATCAGCAAAATCTTTTGCTAAAATACCAACGGCTTTTTCCGGCAACGGCAAGCCAAAACTTTTTTTCATCGGGCGCGACATCCACGGATCAGCATCCGCGGCTTTTGGCCAAGCCCCTTCGTTAACTTCGCCAATAATCAATAAATCAAAATGACAAAGTCTGGCCTCTATCGGCCCCAAAATCTTTAAGCGAGGATGCGTTCCATAGCGCGGCCGCACCGTAACTCCGACCATAAGAGATTCGAGTAAATCAAGATACTCATTTCCGTTAAGCTTATCAAGCATAGCAGCTTCATCATAAAGAGAAGATAAAAATCCTGCTGCTGACTCGCCGTCATCGCCACGCCACAAAACAGCCGCACCATTTTTTTCAGGTGTAGACGCCAGCATTTCTGATGCCAGAATATGCGCTTCCAACAAATTTTTAAGATTATCAGCAGAAGCAAGCAAATCATGCAAAGGACTGAGCTGCTGTTTCAAAGAATCAAAAATTCCGACAATATCCGGATTCTCCGACGGCTCATCGGCCCGCAAAACTAATTTTTCAAAATCGCGCACTTTTCGCCGAACCGTAGAATAATCCTCACCATTAGCAAAAAACGGATGTTTCATCAAAGCCAACAGCGGCACCGGCGCAAAATCTTCCAAACAAGCCTGAATAATAAGCCGCAAAAATGCTCCGACCGGAGAAAGAGAAAGCGGTTTTCCGGCAGAATCATCAACCTTAACATCCCAGCGCTCCAGCTCTGCCGCAACCCGACGCGCCAAATTTCTGTCGGTAGTAACCAAAGCCGCCGTCTTTTCAGGCTTTTCCAAAACCTCCCTCATCAATAAAGAAACAGCCACTGCCTCTTGCCGCAAATCCGGACAATCTATAACCGAAAGCCCTTGTGCTGCTTGCGGCATAATTTTTTCAGTAACCAAACCACGCCACTTATCGGTAGTAGATGCCGGCCGCATAAGTTCGGAAACCATTTTTTCCCGCTGAGGATTAACCACGGAGCAAAAATCAACTACCTCAAAACGATTAACCTCGATAAAATCCAATAGTTGCTTGATTTCAAATTGCGGATGAGATTCATCAAGCTTGTCATAGCTTTGAGTGTCAAGATTTTTATCAACGCCATAAAGAACAAGCTCACCGTTAGGCAGATCAAGAACTGTTTTGACCAAACGTCGCATCATCGGATAAGTTGCGGTTGTTCCGGCCACCACAATTCTCTTTGAAGGCGGATGCTTTTGCCAAAAGCGGCATTGCAAATCAAGCAAAATATTGCGCCTTTGCGCCGGATCAACCAAATTATTTTCTTTTAAATAAGCCGGCCATTTCTGTGTCACGATTTCCAAAAAGCGAAGCGTATCAAGCCAATGCTGAGCATATTCTTCGGGAACAAGATTT
This sequence comes from uncultured Pseudomonadota bacterium, assembly GCA_949295935.1. Taxonomy (GTDB): domain Bacteria; phylum Pseudomonadota; class Alphaproteobacteria; order RF32; family CAG-239; genus HGM16780. The sequence continues at coordinate 85,920 of CASFMW010000003.1, forward strand.
TTCAAATTATCAAAAGAAAGCTGTTCATTATGCACATCATCAATAAGCTGACACAAAGATTGCGCCAAAGAGCAAGCCTGCTGCGCTGAAAATTTATCCAAACCAAAGGACGGCGCTTCCTGCATAATCTGTTTTGTAAACCACAACAAACGCCTAAAAGACGGCACCGCCGCCGGCAAATTTTTAAGTTCTTCAGAAAAATCAAAGCCCGAAACAAACAGCTCATCTTCTTCGACATCACCTAAAGGCATCATCTGCGGCAAAAGTGTAGGCTCAAGCCCTTGCGCACGCACAAATGCTTCCTTCAAATTTTGACACGCACGACGATTCGGCAACAGAAACAATACCTCTGACAAGCCCAAAGGCGCTGCCGAATATTCATCTAAAAACTTTTGCGCCACAACGTCCACAAACGCCGCACTCGCAGGAACATTAAAAACATTTTTCATCATAAAACGAGTTTATGATATTAGGTATAATAGTCAATAAAAAAAAACCTGAGTTTTAGAAACTCAGGTTTTTTTTAATTAAACATCAAGCACAGCAACACATTCAAAAATCCCTTCTTTAAAATAGAAAAGCTTGAAATAAATTCCATGCATTGAACGAACCATTATTGCCTTACCAGAAAAACTCAAATTTCCGATTTTTTCTTCATCTTCATAAATCGGAGAAACAAAAGTCATACCATAAGCTAAAAACTTACTCATATCATCATAGGTAAAATGAGCATAGCGTTCTACTTCTAAAGCAATTAACATACCATAAAAACAAGCGCCGACCGACAAAGAAATTTTTCCAACAGAATAATCTCCATTCAACGTCCGTAAGACATCTTCTTTAGTTGGTTTTCTGAATTCATCATTTTTTTTCATAACCCAATAATTTAATAACAATAAAACAATTGCTTTTGCATATCATGCTAAGCAAAGTCTTGTCAACTTTTCTTTTTTTCCTTAAAAATCTCAGCAATCATTTTCTGAAAAGCGCGTCCACGATGGGAAATAGCATTTTTTTCTTCATTAGTAAAATTAGCAAAACTTTTGCTATAACCTTCGGGAATAAAAATCGGATCATAGCCAAAACCGTTAGAGCCGGATTTTTTTTCAGCAATTGAGCCATTAACACGTCCTTCAAAAACCTTTGTTCTTCCGTTTGGCTTAGCCACCGCCAACACGCAAGAAAAGTAAGCAGAACGATCTTTTGAACCTGTTGCCTTAATCTCATCAAGCAACATATCCATAGCCTTATCAAAATCACGGTTTGGAGCATATCGTGCGGAATAGACCCCTGGTTTTCCATCCAAACAATTAACACACAAACCAGAATCATCACCCAAGCAATAAAAACCGCTCATCTTTGCCAGCGTCTCTGCCTTAAGGCGAGCATTTTCTTCAAAAGTTTTGCCCGTTTCCTCAACATCAGGCAACTTCAAATCATCAGCAGAAACAACATCTACTTGATAAGGCGCAAGCATTTGCTTAATTTCTTTAATTTTTCCTTGATTATGACTGGCAACTACAAGTTTTGCAAATTTCATTTTGATACCCCTAAAACATTTTTCTGCACACCGATAAGCTCAGCAATGCCTTTTTTAGCCAAAGAAAAAAGCTTATTAAATTGCTCTTCGGAAAAAGGCTCGCCCTCTGCCGTTCCCTGAATTTCAACAATTCGATGATCCTCTGTCAGTACAAAATTCATATCTGCTTGAGCTGAAGAATCTTCCACATAATCCACATCAAGCACTTCCTCACCGTTTGACACAGCACAAGACACTGCTGCCACAAAATGCGTAACCGGATTCTTAGCAATTTTTCCTTCTTTCAAAAGCTTTTCAAAAGCCAAATACAAGGCCACAAATCCACCGGTAATTGAGGCCGTGCGTGTTCCGCCATCTGCTTGCAAAACATCACAGTCAACAACAATTGAAATCTCAGGAATCAGTGCTAAGTCCACACCGGCACGCAAAGCTCTCCCGATAAGACGCTTAATTTCTTGTGACCGACCGGATGGTTTTGTTGTTTCACGAGAATTACGCGTTTGTGTTGCTCGCGGCAACATAGCATATTCGGCAGTAACCCAACCTCTTTCTTGTCCTTTCAGCCAAGCAGGTACTTTATCTTCAACAGAGGCCGTACAAACAACATGCGTATTTCCGCACTTAATCAAGCAAGAGCCCTCGGCATAAGGATTAAAATGCGGTATAATCTCAACCTGACGCAATTCATCAAATTTTCGCCCCGAATGACGCATAATAACAAACTCCTAACCGTTAAATTCCATAATGAAATAAGTTATAATACTTCTGAATAGCCCCTTCTGACCAACTAAAATCTTTCTTCATGGCAGCCACTTTCATCGCGGATATAATATCTGGATTTCGATAAAAAATTTCAAGCACATTTTTCAACATATCCGCAAACGCATTCACGTTATTTTTAAGCCTCTGTGCAGCCAAATTACTACCATAAACACGGCTTTTTCCAACAAAAAATACCTCTGTTCGAAAACCATCCACACCATTGGTTATTGTATCAACCAAACCACCCGTTGACATAGCCAAAGGCAAAGCCCCTTTTGCCATAGCCTCCATCTGGGTCAAACCACAAGGCTCAAAGCGGCAAGGCATCAAATAAAAATCTGAAGCAAGCTGTGCAGCATAAGCTAACTCATCTTTATACCCATGAAAGAGTATTATTCTTTCACCAAGTTTTGGATTCGCAAGACTAACTTCATCTTTAACTCGTTTCAAATACTCAAAAATCTCAGCATCACCGGCTCCACCTAATACAAAAATCGGAAAAGACCCACTGAAATTAACTTTTTTGGTCTTCTGAGCCAAGCGCAGCAAAGCATCCGCCACAATATCATAGCCTTTTTGTTCAACCATTCGACTTGTGGCACAAAAGACCGGTGTCTTATCAAAATCATCAATCGACTTTGACAAATCTTTAAGTTTATAAAATTCAACTGCCGGAAATTTTTCTTTCCGAAGAACCTCATCTTTTGCCAATCGACCGATAAGATTCAGAAAAGCCTTTTTGTTCTGCGTTTTTTTAGCTAACGAATTTTCATCAAACACACAAAACTCATTCGTATCAAAAAAGCGATTTAACTGCTCAATTTTAGCCGTATTCGGAGCAATTTTCACTTTGTCATAACCATTAACGATTCCAAGAAAGGTTCTATGATCTTTTCTGATTTTAAGAATATCACGAAAATCCCAACCAAATTCCAAAAACCGAGACACTTCTTCCAAATAATTTTTAGAAACGGTCACCACACGGTCAGCCAAATGCAAACTACATGCTGCTTGGTTATAACAGTCATAAACGATGAGTGTATTTTGCGTTCTCGGATTCGCATTTTTAACGGCTTTTGCATTTTTATAAATCAGATTTGCCGCATATTCATAAGCCGAATTTAACAACCGACGTGTATTTTTATAATCCCATCCTTGATACCCAAGATGATGAGCAATGTGAATAATCGGCAAATTTCTAAGCTTTTCACCTAAAGCGGAATCCATCACACCTTGCTCTTCTTGCGCAAAGGTAAAATATTTAAGCAAACCGGCCAACTCACCACAATGCCAATCATTTGCCACAATCATATTTGGATAAGCTAACGGATTATAGCTATTTTCGGCAACATCTTTCAGCAAGACATAAATTGCTTTTGAGAAAAAGGCAAAACGCTCAACCTCATTTACTCCATTTTTATTAAGCACATAGCAACCGCCTTGTGCTGAAGGATTGCTTTTATGAGGATTAATTGAAAAGAAATGGTTATTTTCCAATAAAATATAATCCACCCCATCCAAACAGGTTTGGTAAACTACAACCCGATGGTTTGAAAGTTTGTTTTCTTCAACAATGAAAGGAACCTCAATAGTGGTCAAGCGCTTAAGCTGAACCTTTTTTCCTTCTGCACCAATATAAACAAGTGTTTCAGGATTAAACTCTGCCTTCTTTTTTCCGGTATCACCAACATAGAGCGGCGTAACAACTTTTATATTGTCACCTTCATTTCCATAAGTCCGATTATAAGCTTCCGGCAATTCTGAGGCAATAACCCCCAGTCCGCCCATTTTCATAAAACTTGCCGTTTCGGCGCTTACCATCCAAGCATCAAGCATTCCCGAAAACGGCCAAATTTCTTTGCCATAACATTGTGTACGAGCAAGTTGTTGAATTTCTCGAGTGATATAAGTTGTAGGGATAAAAAAGCGTTGAGAATTTTTTTTGCGATTAAATAACGGCGGCAGCATTTTGAAATTAGACATTACAAAAATTTCTTCAGTACCGACACCCATCGACATATTTCCCTTCAATTAAAAAACTCTTTGCTCTTGACACGACGAAACAGAATAACTAAGTTTTAAGATAAAGGTAATGTAACATAATTAACCGAACATTTAAAGAGGAAAGCAATGAAAGACCACAAAAAAGAGACAGAACAACCGATTGATGAAGAAATTTTGGAAGAAGAAATAAAAGAACCTCAAGCAGAGGCCCTCTCAGCCGAAGTTTCTGCTGAAGAAGACGAGGAATTGCTTCGCCTCAAAGAAGAAAACCAAAAACTTAAAGAAGATTTTTTAAGAGCCTATGCCGACGCTGAAAACATCAAAAAGCGTTGCGCTCAAGAAATTGAAAAAAATAATAAATACGCAATTTCCTCTTTTGCAAAAAATTTGTTAAGCGTTGCCGATAACCTTGACCGCGCCTTAAAGTCGATTCCCGAGGACAAAAAGGACGATTGCGAACACTTAAAAAACCTCTTAGCCGGTGTTGAAATGACCCAGCACGAACTAACCAAGGTCTTTGAAAAATTCGGAATTAAAAAAATGGAAATTATCGGTACCAAGTTTGATCCGAATTTCCATCAGGTCATCCAAGAAGTTGAAGACAAAGAAAAAGCCAACGGTACGATTATCAACGAGCTTCAAAGCGGCTATATGATAAACGATCGTATCTTGCGCGAAGCCATGGTTGTCGTCAGCAAAGGCGGAAAATAAAAAATACAAATTCCACAAAAAAAAGAGAGAAAGGCTTTCAGCAATCTCTCTTTTTTTTCATGTTAAGGTTTACAAATATCACAAAACTATAACATTTTGCTCTTAAGACTTACAACACTTGTCGCCGTCCGGTATGATCAGGAGCCGAAATAACCCCCTCTTCTTCCATACGGTCGATAATGGTTGCCGCGCGGTTATAGCCGATTCTTAAGCGCCGCTGAACATAACTTGTCGACACTTTTTTATCATTGCGCACAATCTCAACCGCTTGACGATAAAGGTCTTCATCACTACCGCCGCCGCCCATATCCGACTTATCAAACACGGCTGATGAAGAACCGCCTTTATCGGTATTAAGCTCACCTTCGGTAACTCCTTCAACATATTCGGGGGCTTTTTGCGCTTTAATAAATTCCACCACTTTTTCAATCTCGGCATCAGGAGCAAAACCACCATGAACACGCTGTGGACGTTGTCCTGCCGGCATATAGAGCATATCGCCTCGTCCCAAAAGTTGCTCCGCACCTTGCTCGCCCAAAATCGTACGACTATCGATTTTTGAGGTCACTTGATAGCTGATTCGTGTTGGAAAGTTCGCTTTAATCGTACCGGTAATAACATCAACCGACGGACGCTGTGTCGACATAATCAAGTGCAAACCGGCTGCACGAGCCATCTGCGCCAAACGCTGAATAGCCGCCTCAACTTCTTTTCCGGCCACAAGCATTAAATCCGCCATTTCATCAACCACAATAACAATATACGGCAACGGTGTTAAATCTAATTCTTGCTCTTCATAAATCGGCTTGCCTGTTTCAGAATCAAATCCGGTTTGTACCGTGCGTTTAATAATTTCTCCGCTGGCCTTAAGCTCTTTAAGCTTTTGGTTATAACCCATGATATTACGCACATTAAGCTGCGCCATGGCACGATACCGTTCTTCCATTTCGCGCACTGCCCATTTCAAGCCGATAACCGCTTTTGCCGGATCGGTAATAACCGGCGTCAACAAATGCGGAATACCATTATACATTGAAAACTCAAGCATTTTCGGGTCAATCATGATGAGCTTGCATTCATCAGGTGTCATTCGGAAGAGCAAAGATAAAATCATAGCATTAACACCGACAGACTTACCTGAACCGGTTGTACCGGCAACCAACAAGTGCGGCATTTTCGCCAAATCAGCATAAACATTGCGCCCGCCGATATCTTTTCCAAGAACAACATTAAGCTCATTTTTGCTCTTTTTGAACTGTTCATCTTCAATCAAATCGCGCAACCAAACTGTTTCACGGTTTTTGTTCGGCAACTCAATACCTATTGTGTTAGAGCCCGGAACAACGGCGATTCGCACAGAAACCGCCGACATCGAACGCGCAATATCATCAGCCAAACCAATAACGCGCGCAGTTTTTGTCCCCGGAGCCGGCTCAAGCTCATAAAGCGTAACCACCGGCCCTGGACGAACTTTAACAATATTCCCGTGGACGCCAAATTCTTCCAACACACCTTCAAGCTCACGAGCAATTGCATCAAGCTCTTTTTCGCTTAAATTTGTTCCACCTTTAGCCGCCGGACGTGTTAGTAAGGCAACATCAGGAAAAACATATCCATCATTTTTGGAAGTAGTTTTAGGTTTAGCCGCTAAGCGTTTTTCTTTATCTTCCGAAGATTTTTCATCGCTAGAGGTCGATTCGTCAGAAAGTTTTGGCTCTTTACGAACTTTTTCTTTTTTAGGAGCACGCGTTAAAACAACCTCTCCTTCCCCATCATCAACTTCAACGGCACGACGTCTGAATAATTTTCCAAAGATGAAACAAATCCTTGCAACAACTTTATACAAATACAAACACCAAATCGCAATAATATGATAGGTTTTGACCGAAACAAACTTCGTCCAACGCCACCAATCTTTACAAGTGATTCCCATAGCATAATCAAAGCCCATCATCATCAAGACAAAGAGCAAAACCGCAACCACAATATCGGCATAAGCCAAAAGATAAAGCGTGTTAACAAAAGTCATAATATGCGAAAGCACAAAACCGCCGCACACGCCGCCCAACTCAAGCCAACCGGCAGCCGGCGGAAATACTGCAAAAAACGCACAACCGCAAACCAACCCGACAATCCAAGCAAACACTCTCGAATAAGGGTTAATCACCGGCCTCAATCGTGCCAAAGAAATACCCCAAGCAATAAAGACCAATAAAAACAATGACAACACAATACCAAAAAACGACACAGAAAAATCAGCAGAAATCGCACCGACCAACCCCAAAATATTGCGCACGGGCTGACCGTTTGCCACATTCATGGCATTATCTTCAGGTTGATAAAAAATTGATGCAACAATAACCATAAGAGCTGCACCAGACAATGCAACACCACCAAAGCGCTGCAAAAAGCGGTTTAACCAAGATTTTTTCTTTTTCTTCGCCATAATGACACCAAAAAAACATCAAAAAACACTAAAACTTAGTGACATTATAAAAGCAAAACCTCAATTTTATCTTAACAAAAAAGCTAGATTCTGACTAAATGTGTTTTAATCCTTGACTTTTGGGCACAAATATCTAAAGCTTAAACAGAATAAAAACAGGTCTAACAAAGTATAGGAAGAAACAATTTTATGAAATATGCTTTTGTATTTCCCGGACAAGGATCACAATTTGTCGGCATGGGAAAAGAACTTTCCGAAAACTTCAAATCAGCAAAAGAAGTCTATGAAGAAGTTAACGAAGCCCTGTCACAGGACTTATTTAAAATCATGGTCGAAGGCCCCGAAAGCGAATTAACAAAAACCGCAAACACCCAACCGGCCTTAATGGCACACTCAATGGCTGTTATCCGTGTTTTGGAAAAAGAATTCGGCATTAAGTTAAAAGACAAAGCCTCTTATGTTGCCGGCCATTCTCTCGGAGAATATACGGCAGCTTGTGCCGCCGGCGTTTTCTCTCTGGCCGATACCGCAAGATTGCTTCGCACCCGTGGTGAAGCCATGCAACAAGCCGTTCCGCTCGGATTCGGTGGTATGGCTGCTGTTTTAGGTGTATCATTCAAAGATATTGACGCTTTGGTCGAAGCCTGCAACGATGAAAACAATTTATGCGTAGCCGCTAACGATAACTCTGACGGACAAGTTGTATTGTCAGGACACATGGCTGCAATAGAAAAAGCCGTTGCTGTTGCTTCCGAATTTGGTGCTAAAAGATGTGTCAAACTTCCGGTCAGCGCACCATTCCATAGCCCGTTAATGCAACCGGCTGCCGAAGTTATGGCAAAAGCATTGGAAGAAGTTGAAAGTCACTCTGCTCAAATTCCGTTGATTGCTAATGTCACAGCTCAAGTTGAAAGTTCTAAAGAAGACATCATCAAGAATTTGATAAAACAAGTCACCGGCACCGTACGCTGGAGAGAAAGTGTAAACTTCATGAAAGAAGAAGGCGTAACCGACGCGGTAGAACTTGGCGCCGGAAAGGTTCTGACGAATATTATCAAAAGAAGTCAGCCGGAAATCCACGCAATTTCAGTCGGCAGCCCGTCTGAAATCGAAGAACTGGCAAAAAATTTATAAACACATAAAGAAAAGGAAAAACAAATGTTTGACTTAACAGGAAAAGTAGCCCTCATCACTGGCGCCGCCGGCGGCTTGGGCGACAAAATTGCCCGCACCCTTCATGCTCAGGGTGCTACCTTGGCTTTAACCGACATGAGAGCCGAGCCGATGGAAAAATTAAAAGCCGAATTAGGCAGCCGCGTTGAAGTTTTTACCGCCAACCTGACTGATGCTGAAGCTGTAAAAACTTTGGTTGATGATATTGAAAAGAAAATGGGCAAAATTGACATCTTGGTAAACAATGCCGGTTTAACCCGCGACAACATCTTCATCCGTATGAGCGACGAAGAATGGCAGCTTGTTCTTGACGTCAACTTAACCGCTGGTTTCAAACTGGCTCGCGCTGCTGTCAGAGGCATGATGAAACGCCGCTTTGGCCGCATTATCGGTATTGCGTCTGTTGTTGGTGTTATGGGTAACGCCGGACAAGCTAACTATGCAGCATCCAAAGGCGGTATGATTGCTATGAACAAGAGCTTGGCACAAGAAGTTGCTTCTCGTGGCGTAACCGTAAACTCAATCGCTCCGGGCTTTATCAGAACCCCGATGACCGATGTTTTAACAGATGATGTTAAAGCCAAATTAATGGCTCGCATTCCTGCCGGAAAACTTGGTGAAGCTCAGGATATTGCTAACGTTGTTGCTTTCTTGGCAAGTGATGAAGCACAATACATCACCGGTCAAACAATCAACATCAATGGTGGTATGGCCATGATCTAAACCGCTAAGGTTTTGATTTAAAAAACGGAAGATTTTTCTTCCGTTTTTTTTTATGATAAAAAACGCAGAGAAATGGTTTAAAAACAACATCATGTGTTGACTTTTTAACAGAATTCCCCTACAAATTCATAATATAAAAACAGATAGCTATCATTATAATGAAAATATTGAACAAATACATATTAAAGCAGGTATTAATAGGTTTCCTGCTGGTAAGTTTTTCGCTGCTGGCCATATTGTGGTTGACCCAGTCGCTTCGCTTTGTCGAACTGGTAACCAACAAAGGCCTGCCGATAGGCTTGTTTGTTCAAATGACTTCCCTTCTCATGCCCCGCTTGTTTTCGTTATTATCACCGATTGCAGCTTTTGCAGCGGTTTTGTTCGTTTATAACCGCATGCTGGGCGACCGAGAATTAATCGTTATGAAATCAGCTGGTATAAGTCCTTTCCGCAGTATATTACCAACACTATATTTTGGCATAGCCTTGTCTTTCTTTAACCTGTATTTAAATATCTGGGGAATTCCGCAAGCAGAAGCCGCTTTCAACGAACTTGAGTGGAAAGTAAAAAATGATGTGTCTCACTTAATTTTCCGCGAAGGACAATTTACGGAAATTCAACCGAATATGACTATTTTCATTTCCAAGCACGAACCCGATGGTTCAATGAGCAACCTCTTGCTCAATGATGAGCGCAATCCCAAAACAAAAAGCACTGTTTCTGCCGAAAAAGGGCGCATTGTTTATACCACCAAAGGCCCTCGTGTGATTTTGGTAAACGGCGTCCGACAAGAAATTAACAAACAAGACCACCAGTTTTCTTCGCTTTCTTTCAAACGCTATTCTGTTGACCTCGGATATAATAAAAATCAAAAAGAAAAAAGCGAAGATGCTCGGGAAAAAACAACTTTAGAACTCTTAAACTCTGATGAAGACAAAAGCTTGAGCGAAGGGGAGATTCGCCACTATGTAGTAACCGGCCACAAAAGGTTACTAAATCCATTTTACAATCTTCTGTTTGCATTAATTGGATGTTTAGGATTGGTTATTGGCAACTTTAACCGCCGTGGCCAAACAAAGATAATCTCTTTATCGATTCTTTCCATGGTCATCTTACAAAGTTTGTCCCTCACGCTTGAAAATCTCGCAGCTAAAAATTTAGGTTTTTTGATTGGAATGTATTTAAATTTTGCGATTCCATTCGCTTTAGTCACTTATCTAACATTCTTTTACAACCCAGCCAAAAGAAAGCACCACCACCCTACCCAAGGAGAAGAACAAGATGAAAAATAAATTTATCCTGTTTTTATCCACCATTTTAATAAGTGGTGTTAGTCTTTTTCCGACCAATAGCTATGCAGATGAAGATGAGTTTTTAGAAGACCAACAAAGAGAATATGAGAGACAATATATCGCCGGACAAGTCAAAAACAGAGACGATTCTACGACTGCCCCCAAAGCAGAAATAACCCCCTTAAACATAACCGGTTTTTTTGACACTCAAACCGCCAAAGAAGCCTCTGAAAGCACAAATGAAGAAGACATTTACTTCAGTGCCGACGAAATGATAAACGACAATAAAGAACAAACCATTACTGCACTAGGCAATGTAAACATCATCAGAAATGACATTACAATCGTTGCAGACAAAGTCACCTATAACCAAGTAACAGATGTTGTAACCGCCACTGGCAATGTTATTATTGTTGAAGAAAGCGGTAATGTCGCCTTTTCTGATTATGTTGAACTGACCGACAAAATGTCTAAGGGTTTTATGGATAACGTCAAAGTCACGATGGCAGACGAAACCAAAGTCACAGCAAAAAAATTCCGCCGTTTAGCTAATAACAATAAAGAAATGGAAGATGCCACTTACACACCTTGTGACGCCTGTGAAAATTCCTCTCCTTTATGGCAACTGAGTGCTTTTGACGTCACCCATGATGCTGAAAGTCAAAACGTTATTTACAACAACGCATTTCTTGAACTCAAAGGTGTCCCTATTCTTTATACACCCTATTTTTCTCATCCGGACCCAAGCGTAAAAAGACGCTCAGGATTTTTATTTCCAAACTTAAGCAGCACCGGCTATTTAGGACAAAGTATTACGCCAAAATACTATTGGTCAATAGATGAGCACCAAGATTTTCTTTTCAGTCCGACCTTTACAACAGACCGCGGCATTCTATGGGGCGGAACCTATCGTAAATATCTTGAACGCGGCTATATGGAAACAAGCGGCACCTACATCAATGCTGAAGTAAGAAACGAAAATTATAAAAGACTAAATCTTCCTGAATATGGCGAAAAGAAAGACCGTGGCAATCTCTATTTTAAGGGTAGATACGAAATTAACGACAAATGGGTAGGAAATGCCGATTTAAAATATGTTTCAGACAAAGACTATCTGAAAGATATTTCTCTTCCGCAAAAAGATGATATGTGGCTAACCTCACACATCGGCGCCCAAATGTTCGAAAACAGAGATTATGCAGACATCAGCGCCTATTATTACAAGCTCATAAGCACCATAGGTGTACCGAATAATGAAGAAAAACCATTTGTCATGCCGATCATGACTTATGAAAACATCAGCGATTCGAATAGTTACGGAGCATATTTCAAAAACACGTTTAATATGGCATCAGTCTACCGAGAAGACGCAGCCAGCGACCAACGCCTGACCATGATAAACTCATGGAATTTGCCTTACACCAGCCCCTATGGCGAAAAATACAAATTTGTAGCTTCAGTCAAATCAGACTTATATTACATTGATAATTATGTTAATGAAGAAGGCAATGACTTTACCGGTACAGTAGCACGCGTATTTCCGCAAATTGGCGTAGAATGGCGTTTACCGTTTGTCAAAGCCACAGAAACATCTCGTCAAATTATTGAGCCGGTAATTGTGGCAGCCTTATCTCCTAACGGAGGAAATAAAGACAACAAAATTCCTAACGAAGACAGTCAGGATATTGAACTAGATGATACAAATATCTTGAGTCTTGACCGTTACGCCGGATACGATCGCAACGATTCTGGTAGCCGCATTAGCTATGGTATAAACTGGAGCTCTTACGGCGACCGAATGGGTAGAACATCAGCCTTTATCGCCCAAAGCTATCGCTTTAACAAAAGCGAAGGCTTCGGAGAATATCTTGATCAAAGAAGCTACTTCAGTGACTATGTCGGAAGAATCAATGCCACTCCAAACGAATATTTGGACTTAAACTATCGCTTTACCATAGATAAAGATACCTTCAACTTTAACTACAACGAGTTGACGGCCGGAATAGGTCCAAATATGATGCGTCTGTACATCTCTTACATCTATCTGCAAAACAACAAAAACGCAACCATTCAAGGATACAGAGAACGCCAAGAACTCTATACAGCATTAAACATCGGCTTAAGCAGAGACTGGACGTTAAGACTATATAACCGTCAAGACCTCGCCGAGATTGACAAGTCTCTTGAATATGGTGGCTCAGCCATCTACGAAGATGAATGCATGAAGTTTATATTAAACATCGAGCGTTATAATTATGACACACCTGATTACGATGATGACTACGAATACACAGCAACCTTTATGTTCAAAACATTAGGAATGATTGGTTCAGAATAACAAAAGGAACACGCAATGAAAAAAATAATATTTTCGATAATGGCAATAATCTTAAGCATATCTAATGCTGGAGCCTTTGACTTTTCGTCAATAGATCCCAGACTGTCATCTGACAGAAACGGAAGCTCAAATACTAAAACAAGTGAAGATAGTGCAGAAAAATCGAAAGTATTCCGCAGTCCGCAAAGCATGACCCAAGCCGTTGAAAAAAAGGCCTCACCTAGCCTTTCTCCAATAAAAAGCAGCACAGTAAAAATCGTTGCCGTTGTTAATGGAGACATTATCTCGAGCGAAGATTTAGACGACCGCGTTAAAGCCTTTATCATGAGCAGCCAAATTCCTGTAAATGACGAAAACAAAGCCGTAATTTACCAAAGAGTTTTAAGCTCAACGATTGATGAAAAACTAAAAGTTCAGGAAGCCGAAAAAAACGGAATCAACATAACCGAAGCCGACATAGACGCATCAATTGCTAATTTTGAAGCAGGTAACAAAATCGGCAAAGGAAAAATGAAAAACGTTTTGAAAGAATATGGTGTTTCAGAAAAAGCTTTTAGAGAACAAATGAAAGCAGACTTAGCTTGGATAAGGCTGATTCGTCAAAGAGTAGAAAGAGAAGGCGGCATCAGCAATAAAGATGTCCAGCAAGAATTAGAAAACGCCAAAAAAGACTTTTCTACATCAAAATACCAACTTTCAGAAATATTTATCAGCAGCAAAAACAAGGCACGCGTAAACGAAGTATCCGAAGCATTAAAGAACGACCCACGCTTTGAATATTACGCCTTCCAGTTTTCAGAGAGTCCGACAGCCTCTGCCGGTGGACAACTGGGCTGGATAAATATAGATTCTTTGAGCAAACCGCTACAAAAAGTTGTTAAAAATCTAAAAACCGGAGAAATTTCTGCCCCAATAAAAGTTGGTGAAGATTATTATATTATGAAACTGGGACAAGTTTATAACCCAAGCTCAAACAAACACATGCCAACAGAAAAAGAAATCAGACAGTTTTTGGAAAATCAACAACTGGATACAACAGCCACAAAATACATTCAACAACTCCGCCAAAAAGCAGTAATTGAATTCCGAGGATAAAAGATGGGATTATCCGCCGCTGAAATCATAGATAGCTTACCCAGCCTTCGAGTTACGGTTGAGGCCCATGGATTATTGGCAAAAAAATCCTTAGGCCAAAACTTTTTGCTGGATAGAAACATCACCGACAAAATTATTCGTCTTTCGCTTGAAAAACAAAATAAGGATTCGTTTGCCGGCGATAACATCTATGAGATTGGCCCCGGCCCCGGAGGATTAACACGTTCCATTTTAAGACAAGAACCAAAAAAATTAACGGTTATTGAAATGGATGACCGCTGCATCAGTATTATAGAAGACTTGCAAGCACGCTTTAAGAATAGACTGGAAATTATCAACGGCGACGCCTTGACGATTGATATAAAAAGCAGAGATAAAGCACCACGTCATATAATCAGTAATTTACCCTACAATGTGTCTGTTCCCTTACTGACCGGTTGGTTAAAAGATATCGAACATTTCGAGAGCCTAACCCTTATGTTCCAAAAAGAGGTTGCGGAAAGAATTATGGCCCCGATAAACACCAAAGACTACGGACGTTTATCGATTCTATCGCAATTAAATTGCAAAATAGAAAAATTAATGGACTTAAATCCAAACTGCTTCACACCAGCACCAAAGATATGGTCAAGCGTTTTACTATTCCGCCCATTAGAAAACAGACCCAGCGCCCAAGAACTCAAAAAGCTGGAGCATTTAACCTCTTTAGCCTTTAGCCAGAGGCGAAAAATGGTTCGTCAAAGTCTAAAATCAATCAACGGAATTTCAGAAAAGCTAGCATCTTTGGAAATAGAAGACACCCGTCGTGCAGAGCAAATCTCACCGCAAGAATACTTAAAACTTGCTTCCATAATATAATTTTTTTACAAATTGACAAAAAAAATTCTTGCAAAAAAGAATAAAGCGTGCTATTTTCAGCACGTTAAATTTATTATTTCACTTATTTATTAATCATAAAAAAAAATAATTATGGAACTGAATGAATTATTATCAAAGTACAAAGAAGTCGAAAACAAGACCATCTCAGTTATCAAAAAGAAAGAATTTGTTGAAGCTGTTGAACCCATGCTCGGCAAAGAAAACACACAGAAACTCTATGCCTTAAGAAGAGCAATTTTGATTTCTGAACTGGCCGACACTATCAAAGATTTCCCACGTCTGCACAAAAAGCAAACACTCCGCTTGTTCGAAAAAACTGCTTGCGTAAAAAAAGAAGACAGCATTTCCGGCGGACGCATTCTGCGAGGAACCTTGATTGACCTGGTAGAAAAACTTGAAGCCTACACTGGCAGCAAAATCACCCAAGATTGTGACGCTCCGCTGCGCTATCTTGAAGATTTTTGTGATGAAGGCGAAGAGGTAACAATCGAAGACATTGCTGACTACTTTTCAGAAAGACAAGATCGCAAAATTTCCAAAATAATCGCGCGATCAACACCATCTTTCATCGAAACATGGAATAAGAAAAAAGCAATGCAATATTCAAGAACTGCTGTAAAAAAATACCTAGCTGATTCATGCGGAATAAAGCTTGAAGACATTAAAGAAACAGACAAAGTTATAATTCTTCATCCGACAGAAACAGCTTGCGGAAAAGATGATTACTATGTCATAATTTTCTGGATGGAAGATAGATTTAAGAAAATACTTCCAAAGAACTTCGACTGCAATCAACGCACTGTTGGTGAATTAATTGACTTCTTTGCAAAGAACTAAAAACAAAAGGAAGGTTTCTAACCTTCCTTTTTTCATATCCGCTTATCAGCTGAATGACAAAATTCTTTAATCGGACATTTGTCGCAATCAGGCTTCTGCGCTTTACAAATATAACGCCCAAAAAGCACCAACCAGTGATTTGCATTTTTAACATAATTATCTGGCAGAACGGAAAGCAAATCTTTTTCCACCTCAAGCGGCGTTTTCCCTTGGCTAAAATCAAGCCGATGAGCGATTCTAAAAACGTGGGTATCCACCGCTAAGGTCGGCTGATTAAACCACACATTAAGCACCACATTAGCTGTTTTTCGCCCAACTCCTGACAGTTTTTCCAAAGATTCACGATTCGCCGGAACTTCGGAATTATATTTTTCCACCAACTCTTGAGAAAGCGCGATAATACTTTTGGCCTTGTTATTATAAAGACCAATGGTCTTGATATAAGATTTTAAGTTTTCCAAACCAAGAGAAAGCATCTTCTGCGGCGTATCAGCAATTTTGAACAACGATTCTGTCGCACGATTAACACCTTTATCAGTTGATTGGGCTGAAAGCACAACCGCCACCAAAAGCGTATAAGCATTATGAAAATTAAGCTCGCACCGTGGATTCGGATCAAGCTCGTTAAACACCGCCATAATATCAAGAATTTCTTTTTTATTGCGCATTAGGCTTTCACTCCGCCGGCACCGGCCGCTTTAGGAGCATTTTCATCTAAAGGCCAGCGCGGACGCGGCTTAAAGTTCAAAGAATTAGTTAGTCCCTTCTGAAAACGCTCTAACCCTGCCCAAGCAATCATAACACCGTTATCAGTGCAATAACGAATAGGAGGCGCAGCAAAAGTCAATTTGTTATTCTTAGCCAAACGCTCCAAAGCCATACGCAAATAAGAATTTGCCGCCACTCCACCGGCAACAACAAGGTCGTTTCCATCAGGATAATTGGCTTTAAAATATTTTATGGCTCTCTCGAGCTTAATAAGCAAACACTCGGTTGCTGTTTTTTGAAAACAAGCACAAATATCTGCCACATCTTGCTTTGGCAAAATAGCATGTTCCACTTTTCCATCGGGAGAATAAGATTCGATAATCTTCCGCACGGCTGTTTTAAGACCGGAGAAAGAAAGATTTAAATCACCGGAATTCTGTAACGGATGAGGAAGAGAGAAGCGATTCTCATTCCCTTGATCGGCAAGTTTTTCAATCATTGGCCCACCTGGATAACCCAAATTAAGCATCTTTGCCACTTTATCAAAAGCCTCACCGGCCGCATCATCAATCGTTGTGCCCAGACGTTCATATTGACCGACATCTTTCACCACCAAAATCTGACAATGCCCACCTGAAACCAATAATAACAAATAAGGATAAGTCACACCGGCGGTTAAGCGTGCAGTCAATGCGTGCCCTTCAAGGTGATTAACCGCCACAAAATGCTTATTAAGAGCCAAGGCTAAAGCCTTTGCAGCCATAACACCGACCACCACGCCACCAATAAGCCCCGGACCGGAAGAGGCCGCAATCGCGTCAAGCTCTTGTGGTTTAACACCGGCTTTCTTTAATGTAAGCTCAATAATTTCATCAATATGCTCCAAATGAGCGCGTGCCGCTACTTCCGGCACCACCCCGCCAAATTTCTTATGTTCTTCTTGCGAGAGCACAACTTCGCCCAAAATTTCTCTATCATCAGAAACAACAGCGGCGGCTGTTTCATCACAGCTGCTCTCAATACCTAAAACAATCATTTGTATATTCCAAAATATAGTATTGCAGTTTTAATTTAATCTTTTAAGATTATATACACTAGAAAAAGACAGATGACAAGGATTTTACAATGAGCAAAAACAAAACACTATCCTCCAACCCCAAAGTTGAAGAAATCAAAGAAAAACAAATAGAAGAACAAGAAACTTCTTCTGAAGATAATACTGCCGCAAACAAGATGTATGGACACCTTATGGCAAGAATAGCCATGTGGATTATCTTTTTTGCCATAGTTGCCGGCTTATGGATAAAACCTGAGATTTTACAGCAGATAATTTCACGTTTTGAAATGCCGCAACAAACAAACGCTGCCGGCGCTCCAAGTATCAAACAGCTGGAAAAACAAATTTATAGCTTGCAAAACCAAATCAGAAACCTGCAAAGAACAACTTCAACCGGCAATTTTGACACCGAAAGCATAAAAGCTTTGAATAACCGCATTTCAAATTTTGAAAAACAAAACATTGCGCTGATTGAAACCAAAGCCGACAAAGAAAGCTTAATGGGCATCATAAACCGCCTTGGCCGTATTGAAGAGCGCCTGAACAACATGGCAAAAATTTCTGATCAAGGTGCTTTGATATTATCTACCGTTATGATGATTAAGGACAGCGCCGAAAAAGGCAACAGCTTTGAATACGAAGCAGAGATGCTGTCACAATTAACCGCGCAAGAAACTCAAATGCAAAATTCGGTAAGGATTATCAACAGCTACGCTCAAAGAAAAATCCCGAGCAAACAAGAGTTGCAAGAAAAATTTGCTCAAGTTCGCGAAGTAGTAGAAAAAGCCGAACAAGAACGTGAGATAAAAGACAAAAACTGGAAAGAGCGCTTGAATATGAAATTTCAAGAAGTAGTCCAAATAAAACACACCAATCAACAAGAAAATGAAACAACTCAACCGGATTTGCTGAGTGCAGCACAAAAAGAAGTCGATGCCGGCCACTTTGCTCAAGCAATAACTTTGCTGAATGCATCACCGGAACTCGTTTCACAAAATCCGATTCTCCAAGAATGGATATCATCTGCTCAAACACATATTAGTTTTAATCAAGCCATATCACAGCTCAGCAGCAGCTCTCTTGCCTTGATGAAACTTAACTATGTACAGACTAAAGCCGCAAACTAAACAACTTTGTATAAGGATAAAAGAAATGGAAAATCAGGAACTAAAAAAACTCTGGCTCAAAAATTTTTCAACCGTACCTGAAACTTTGAAAAGAATGAAAGAAGTCGGAGCTGTAGCCACCGCGTTTAATACAAATATTGACGCCGTTCTTAAGGTCAGCGGCAAAAAAATCGTAGAGTTAGCAAAACAACTCGGACTTGGGTTAAAAGAACTTGAAGACATCAAACAAACCAAACTTGAACAACCATCTGATGTTTTGAAAGGGCTTTTCAAATGTTTCAAAAACGGTATTGCCGAAGAATGGTTAACAGAAGACACTTTAGTTTATGACTGGATGGTCGAAAACTTAGGTTATGACCGCCTCCAAATGGGCGGACAAGGCGGCATTGTAGCAAATGCCTTGGCCGTTACCGGCGTCCAAAAAGTTTATGCCCACACCAATTCTTTGCCCAAACTTCAAGCAGAACAGTTTTTAAAAAGAGAAAACCTGATGTCCTTTGATCATGAAGGCAAAGAAAAACCGGCTTACAACATTAACCGCGAAGTTGATATTCCATTAATTCACTGGATTCTCGAATTTGATAAAAACGACAGCGTCGAGCTTGATGGAAAAACATTCACTTGCCCGAAATCAAACCGCTTTATTGCCACCTATGACCCGCTCAATTTGCATTTAGTCATGGACGAACACTTCGTAAACAATATGGCCAAGAAAAAAATTGATTACATTGTCTTGTCCGGATTCCATGCTTTGACCGAAAAAAATAATGGTGTCAAATTGCAAGATGACGCTCTTCCCATTATCAAGGGATGGAAAGACAACGGTGACTTAATTCACCTTGAAATTGCATCAACCCAAGACATTGCCGTCAGAAAAGCAATTATTAAAAAGATTGCTCCGATTGTCGATTCTGTTGGCGTTAATGAAAGAGAAGCAATTGACATTCTTGAAGTCACCGGCTATGAGGACTTAGCAGAAAAATGCAATAAAGACACTCATAGTATTAATATGTTTGAAGCAATATTAAACATCAAAAAACACATCAAAACACCGCGCATTCAGTTGCACATGTTTGGCTTATACATCACCATTCAAGACAAAGGATATAAGGTTAAACCGGAAGAAAACTTGAGAGGCATGATGTTAGCTGCCACGGTTGCTGCCGGAAAAGCCGGCACCGGAAATATCAACGAAGAAAAGAACCTTCTTTGGGCACAAGGACAAGAAGTGTCAGATATCGGCTTAAATGAGTTGCGTGACCTGTCAGAGCATATTAAAAAACCTGAACTGTTAAGCCACGGCATTGCAGAATTTGATGGCTTTGACATCATCGCCATTCCAACAATTTTAGTAGAAAAACCAGTAACTTTGGTCGGCATGGGCGATACCATCTCATCAATCTCCCTTGTCGGTGCCAGATAAAAATAATTTTATCACCTTAAAGAGCGTTGTTGCAAAACACGCTCTTTTTTTCACCACACTCCCGCCTTATTTTAAAATCCATGTTGCATGCTTAGCAAAAATATGATATATTAGAGT
>CASFMW010000004.1 GCA_949295935.1 uncultured Pseudomonadota bacterium
CCCGTCAGACCGTCATACGCCCTTAAGGCGTTCGCTGGCACCGTTAGGGTTACACCCGCTTGTGAAGAACCACCGGCTAAGCCGGTGGGTTACTTTTTTATTGTAAATTTATGCTTTCTATATATTGGTCACAGAGGTTTCCTTCGTAGTTCCAATTATCGACTCTATCTTTATACAAAACAAAAATTAATTTGCAGAATGATGGAGCATAGCTGCCCATATTGGTATAGCCTGTTCCTGCCTTTATGTAGGTTAAATATCTTTCTTTGCCGAGCTCATAGATTTGGTCCGGTGGACCAAGTCTGAAGACCAGTTCGCCCTCCTCTAGCCCTATATAGCTCCAAGTGTCGGTTCTTATATATTCTGTTCTGGTACAAGAGGTCGCAACGACAAGAGATATTGCGGCCAACAACTTTTTCCATTGCATTTCTTTTTTCCCATTCTGCATTTATTTCTGATTTGATTTTATATTTTATTTGTTAATAAACCCTTATTTTCAGAAATTTAATTTAATTTTAAGTAATTCATTTTAGTATAATTTATATGTTTTTTATGAGAGGTTTATGATGGGTATTCCTTTTTCTAAGTTTGTTGTTTTTTCTGCCGCTTTTTTAGCTTATGCTTCGCCTGATATCGTTTATGCTCAGGCTTCTCAGCAAGCGCCCAGTCAAAATTTTGATTTTAAGCAATGCATGAACAAAGCCTCTTTAGTGGGAGAAGATGCTTCGGCGGATTGTATGCGTCAAGAAAATATGAGAATCGAACAGCTTATTTATGCCGAGTATGAAAACATTTTGAATGATGAAAATTTTAAAGAATGGAATGAAAACGGCACAATGTTTCGCGGCAAGCTTCGCTCTCTTTATGAAACTTGGAAAGCCTACCGCGATACTTTTTGCTCTTTATATGCTTTTTCAATGGATGGGTATCTGGGCTCGGAACAATATAATACTCAGCGCTGCCTGCTTGATTTGTCTCGCAAGCATTATGATTATGTTAAAGTTCTTCGCCAAAACAAAATTTCTACCCCAGACTAAAGCTAAAGCTTGTTCCTTTGCCGACTGATGTATCTACCCTTATTTTGGTATTTATTAAGTCGGCAATTTTTTTGACGATGGCCAAGCCTAACCCTGCTCCATGGCGTTTATTTTCCGGATTTTGGCCGCTTTGATAAAACTCGTCAAAGATGTAAGGAATATCTTCGCCGTGGATGCCGCAGCCGTTGTCTATTATGCTAATCAGGACTTTGTTTCCCTTTCTTTTGCAGCCAAACACAATTTTGTTTTTAGTATATTTGATTGCATTTGTCAGCAGGTTTCTCAGCATTCTTTCCACTAGAAGCGGATCGCTTTTAATCTTTAGGCTGCAAGGAATGTACTGGAGTTTTACGCCATGCAAACGGCAGATGAAAGAAAATTCTTCTGCCAGTTTATCGGTTAAATGTCTTATGCAAAACTCTTTTTCCTCATATTTGAATCCGCCATAGTCAAGTTTTGATAAATCAAGATAATTAGAGAGCAAGTCTCTCATATTTACGGCCGAATATTCTATTTTTTTTGCGAGATCCTCTTGCTCCTCGGTTAAATCTGTTTCCAAAAGCATTGAGGTAAAAATATGCATTGCTTGCAAAGGCTGTCTTAAATCATGGGCGGCTTGTGCCAAAAAATAAGATTTTGAATTGCTTATTTTTTCACAATTTTTTAAGTCTTTTATCATTTTGCGATATTTTTCTTTTATTTTTTCCATAAATTTATTCCTCTACATTATATTTTCCAGCCAAAGTCTACGTCCTGTCATTTGTGACAATTTGAAATACCAGTAATCATATAAAAAAGCATTGTTCTTTACATATTCATTCGATGAGGTTGTTGGTAGGGCTGATGTGGAAATTTTTTGTTTTACCCAATATTCGTCATCGTTTTTATAAAGCGTGATATTGACAATAACGCCGTCAAAGGTTGTTATCTTCATTGTTTTTTGTTCTGAGAACTTGCTTTCATCAAAATTTTGGGCTGATAAAACTTTTGTAAAAAGCAAAAATTCTAATGTTTTCAACAATTCATCGGCTTTATATACTTGGTTGTCTTTAGTGAAAAAAGTTCCGTCCTTTTTATCTCTGAGGGCTATTTTTTCATTTATTTTTATTGATTCAATCATATTTTTGGGCAGAGCCAATAACGGTTGCTGAAGCCAGAAAGCTTTATCTAAAGGAAAATCCATATTATTTTCAATAACATATACTCCATCTAATCCTTTGATTTTAGCATAAGACAAGTTATTTCCGGCCGGCAGCATTGATATGCTTATTTCAGAAAGTGTTTTTCCGTTAGCGGAAAGTAATTTTATGTCTCTGCTGTTTTCGTCAAAATATTTGGCCTCATCTTCGGCATTCATTTGTTCTTGACGGAGTATTTTGCTATTTTTTATAAAACCTTCAAAGGCGTTAATAAGCTGATATCCAGCATAGTAAGAATCTGCCTCGCGGAGAAGCCAAACGCCATCGGATTTGTCAAAAGTTATTTTGCCTTTAGGGGTATTCATTTCTATGGTCGAAATACGCTCGAATTCGGCGGCGGTGTTTCCGAATGAGGATTTACCCTGAACATTTTCATTAATCCCGTCATAATGAGAAATATAGGCAACCAGAGCCAGCAGTGCGCTGGCAAAAAACATTAAGAAGGCTTGTTTTAATGTTTTGCTATTCATCTGATTTCTCCTTATAACTGCGGCGATGCTTTAGTCTTTTTCTGAAAATCAAAGCTATGATTGCGGCATAAAGCAGCATTGCGCCAGCACTTGCCCCCATAAATATATTCATTTTCTTTTTATAAGCCTGTTCTGCCTGATAATCTAGCTGTCTTATTGCTTTTTCAGCAGTGGTTATCTCTTCTTGCAAGCGATTTATTTGCTGCATGTTGCCCATTGAATAATTTTGAAAATTCATTCTTTCAGCTTTGGCGATGCTGGCTTTCAAGTCTTGTTGTTTTTGCTCTTTTTCCTGAAGAAAGTTTTTCTCTGCCTCTTGCTTAAACT
This sequence comes from uncultured Pseudomonadota bacterium, assembly GCA_949295935.1. Taxonomy (GTDB): domain Bacteria; phylum Pseudomonadota; class Alphaproteobacteria; order RF32; family CAG-239; genus HGM16780. The sequence goes on from CASFMW010000004.1 coordinate 3,034, forward strand.
TTGTTCCGAGGCTATCTTGCGGAAGGTTGGACTGTATTTTTAGCGCAACTAATTCTTCATTGCCATTGATTTTATTTAATATTCTTTCAAGCAGAAGGCCATTTTCGCTCCATGGGACAAAGCCATAGGTGGTATTTTTGTTTTTATAGCTGTTATCTGACCAGGTAGAATCATAAAGAAAATCAATATCGGCAATTATGAAAATTTTGCCTTTTTTCATTGACTGAGGTAAAAATGACAGCATTTGATTTTCGTATTTTGTGCCTTTCATGATATTGTCTTGAAATATAGAACGAAACTTTCCTTCTACTTCGGCAGCGATAATATAATCTTTATTTGTTTCCGTAAAATTGGCAGCAGAAATTTCTTTATATGTTTGTTTGGCGACAGAGCTTTCTATAGTTCCTGTTTTTCCAGAAATGGTTATCAGCGGCGTGAAGGAAAATTCTTCGGCTTTGCCTTTCTTTGCATTAATTGCGGCCGGTGAGCGTAAAGATATTGAGTTTAGGCCTTGGGTTAAATCGTTTTCTTGGTTAAAGCTCTCTGAACTTAAGTTCATCCAAGGCATGTATGAAAATCTTTTGGAGCCGGAGATAACTTCAATGGCTTTGTCCTTACTGCCGATGGTGTTTTTTGATGAATAATCAATTCCCCAGTTATTCAACAGATTATTTATTGCTTTTTCGTTATTGATTTTGTTATTTTTTTCATCAATGGCATCTACAAACACTATCAGATTTCCTCCACGAAGGATAAACTGATCCAAGGCATATTGCCCAATATTTGAGAGACCTTCATTGGGATTTATTAAAATGACCGTGTTGATATCTACCCCGATTTGCACTGAATAATCAGATATCGGAACAAGCTGATATTTATTTTTTAACTGATTAAAAATATTAAGATTATTGCTCAAATCAAGGCTGCCGTCTTTATTAACTTTCGTGTCTAAATCAGGCGCGATGACGCCTATTTTTGGCATTTTTTGCGGCTGCGAAAGTTGTTTGATTGCAGAGGTTATGTCATATTCAAGATAAGGACTGCGCAATTCTACAAAGTTTGGAATGGCAATATATTGACCTTGCTCATTGGTAATAACACCGCCCAAGTACAGGCTTATTTTTCCGTCTTTGCTGGCAAAGGATTTTAGTCCGTATTGTTCAGCCTCATGCTCTTGAGGGCCGAATGGTTCTATTTCAATAATCTCAGCCGTTATTTTCTTTGGGTTCTCTTTTTCATATTGTTTGACCAATTCTGCAATATATTTGCCATATTCAGCCGTTTGAGGATAGTCTTTTGCTATTTGCGGAGAAATATATATCTTTATGCTTTGGGTTGCATTTAATTCAGAAATTATTTTTTTTGAGGCAGAGGACAGGCTATATTTGTTATTGCCACTAAGATCTATATATTTGTTTTCAAAAAAAACAGACATACTATAGTTAAACAGGTAAAAACAACCGATTACCAGAACAAAAAATAAAAATATACTGAGTTTCTTTTTCATATTTCCTCCGGTTGTTTATATTTTGTTTCGATTGCTGATTATTGCGACGGTGGCCCAGAGCCCTGCTCCGGCCATGCTTATATAATAGATTACCGAAGACAACTCTATTTTTCCATTTATCAGGTTTTGATAGTTTTCGTGAAAGCTTAAGGCTGAAAGTTCTGTGCTTTCAGTCAAAACATCAGGGGCAAACATGGTAATACTCCAGATCACAAATATGCTTCCGAGATATGCTATCATAGGCTTGTTGCTTATGGAAGAAACTAACTCTCCGATTGCGCAAAATGATAATGTAATCAGCAAACAGCTGACAAAAGCTGACGTAACGGCGCTGAGGTTAATGCCATTATACAGCATTACGACTATTGTTTGTGGTATGATGGTTGACAGCATTAGCAACGAAAAAGAAGCCGCAGCCAGATATTTTCCGATAACGATATCTTTATATTTTATGGGTTGTGTTAAAATAAATTCTATTGTTCCCGAGCGATATTCATCTGCCCATAGGTGCATAGTTATTCCGGGGATTAAAACCGCCAAAATATCCGGTTGATATTTGAAAAAAGATATCATACTTTGGTTATCTATCTCAAAAAAATTACCAAAAATAAAGCTGCTCAAGAGGCTTAAGGCGATGTATAGCCCGATGATGAAGTAAGCTGATATGCTTCTGAAATATCCATAAAATTCTTTGGCAAAAATGGCTTTTATCTGTTTGTTCATTTGCTCAGCTTTCTTTATTTGTTGTTTTCGGTAATACGGCGGAAGGCGCTGCTTAAATCTCTTTCCGGCATTTGATATTTTAGCCGCATCGGGGTTGTGTCGGCAACAAGATTGCCTTTGTTTATCATAACTATTCTGTCTGCAATGGCGTCAACATCTTCCATAATATGTGTTGATATAATTACGGCGCCTTGGGTAGAAAAATCTTTGATAAATCTTCTCAAGCCATATTTTTGGTTTGGATCAAGGCCTTCTGACGGCTCATCCATGATTAAAATTTTGGGGCCATGAATGAGTGCTCCGGCAATAGCTACGCGATGTCTATAACCTTTGGATAGGTCTCCTATCGGGCGGCTCATAACCGTTTTTAGCTCTAGTTTGTTTATTAATTGTTCAAGCCGGTCTGAAAAAATTTGTTCTTTTATATCCCAGATATCAGAAGTGAATTTTAAAAATTCATATGGGGTCATTTCATTATATAATGGAGCATTCTCCGGTATGTATCCGATTTTTTGCAGAACTTTAACTCTGTCGGCGGAGATGTCTTCTTCATCATATTTTATTTTTCCGGCATCTGGGGACAACAAGCCTGTCATTAATCTTATCAGGGTGGTTTTTCCGGCGCCGTTTGGCCCGAGCAAGGCAACTATTTCTCCATAATTTATTTTGAAGCTGATGTCTTGTAATGCGCTTACTGCTCCAAAGCTTTTGCTGATTTTTTCTATGCTTATCATTTTGTCCCCTAATAAATGAATCGCTTAACGCCTTCTTATTCTACCAATTTATTTTTAAATTTTAACAATTTTTTTATTTTCTTTAAAAGTTGGTGACAAAATCTTTATTTTGTTCTATCACTATATATGAATTTTTGTTTTTTAGGAGTGTTTCAGGTGCCTGAATTTTATTCAAAAGAAGAAGCCAAAGCCATTAAAACCGGTCTTTATGCCGCATTGGTTATTGCTGTTGTGGTTTTGCTGACGGTTTTTGGTCGGCATGATACTGCCGAACTTGATAATGGCGAATCTTATGAAGTTAATGCTCGATTTGGTCGAACAGACGGATTGTTGGTTGGTGACTTGGTGCGCATGGCCGGCGTTAATATCGGAAAAGTGGTTAATGCTCAGCTGGATAAAGACTTTAGAGCAATTCTTACCCTTGATATTAATGAAAATGTCAAAATTCCCGATGACAGCAGCGCCTCTATTGTCAGCTCAGGTATTATGGGTAAAAAATATATTGAAATCGAGCCTGGTGGCTCTTTTGACTTTATTATGCCTGGGGGCGAATTCTCCTATACTCAAGATGCTATGGTTATTGAAGAGCTCATTGACCGCATCATCTCTATCGGTAAAGCTAATAAATCAGAAAATAAGTAATTTTGAAAGGTTTGTGTTATGAATAAAAGACCTATGGAAACTATTATGGGTGTCGTTGTTCTCTTTGTTGCGGCGTTCTTTCTCTACTTTGCTTATAAGGTTTCTGATTTGCAAGTGGTTAAAGGTTATGAGGTTACCGCTCGTTTTCTTAAAGTCGGTGGTTTAACCGTCGGTTCTGATGTACGGATTAACGGCATTAAGGTCGGAACGGTTATTTCGCAAAAGTTAGATAACGAAAATTATGATGCTCAGATTGTTATGAGTTTGGCCTCTGACATTAAGTTGCCTAAAGACAGTACGGCTGTTATCGTCGGTGATGGCTTGGTTGGTGATAAATTTATTAAAATCGAGCCGGGACACAGCTCTGAGTTTTTGCAAAATGGTGATGTTATCACTAATGTCAAAGACTTTAAGACAATAGAAGATATGGTTGGTGAAATTATCTTTATGGTGACCGACAATGGTAAAGAAAATAATTAATTTTTCTGCTGCGCTAGCGCTTTCTTTGAGCGCTGTGGCTCTTAATGTTCAAGCAACCGAAATTGAAACAAACACGGCTAAGCTTCAAGCCATGAATAAGCTGACCGGTCGTGTTTCGGTTATTGATGTTCCGGTTAACGGAGAAGCTCAATTCGGGAGTTTTTCTATTGTTGTTCGTGCTTGCAAAACGAGACCGCCCGAGGAAGCTCCTGATAACTTTGCTTTTGTTGATGTCGTTGACAAGCAAGAAGACGGAACTGTTTCTAATATTTTCAAGGGGTGGATGATTTCTTCCAGTCCGGCGCTGAATGCGATTGAACATCCGATTTATGATGTTTGGTTGTTGCAATGTGTTGATACTGAAGTTGATAAGACGAAGCTTTTAACACCGGAACATTTGGCTGCTCGTGATGAGATTATTCCGGTTGCAGATACAAGCTCTGAATCTGCTAACAAAGAGGAAACAGCACCTGCGAAAGATGTTTCGGCAGAACAGAAAAATGATGAACCGGAAAATATTTTACCGGCTGAGGCTTCGGCTCCTTTATCTTCAGAAGCAAATGTTGAAACGACTTCTAAGCCGAATCCTCCGGCTCAGCCGATTGAGATTCCTGCTGATAATGCTGAAATTCAGGTTAAATCTATCCAAGAAGATTTGCCGCTGAAAATAGAAGAAAATGTCTATGAAACAGAAGATGTTTACATTCCTGATGAAATGCAGCAAGATGGTCCTCAAAATCTTATTCCAGATGTAGAAACTCCGGCTCCAGCGCCGCTTCTTGATATCCAAGCTGAACCGCAAAATATGCCGGTGGTTGTACCGGAAATTCAAGCTGCTCCTATTCCTCAAGATATTAGTAATCAATTGCAAAAAGCTATTGATTCTGAGGTTGTCGAGCCAGTTGATCCTGTCGCTAATGTATCAGTCGAAGAAGCGTCTGACATTGTTCCTCAGCAGTTGATTTCTTTTGAAAACAGTGAAGAACCTTCTTTGCCTTCTTTTCTTCAACAATAAACAAAAAATACGGTAACGATGATGCAAAATAATAAAAATATTGATGTCAGCTTTGTTATGACGGTTTATAACAAAGAATATTATCTGCCCTCTGTTCTAAAGGCTTTGTTAAATCAAGACGGGCTTGAGAATCCTTAATTTATTTTTATTGATGATTTGTCAACCGATCGTTCCGTAGATATTATCAAACAATATACCAAAGATGTTCCTAATGTCATTTTGGTAGAAAATAAGGATAATCGCGGTATTAGCCCAAGAATTAACCAAGGAATCGCCCTCGCCCATGGCGAATATGTGCGAATGCTTGATTCTGATGATATTTTTCCGATTAATTCTACAAGAAAGATGTTAGATATTGCCAAAGAGCTTGATGCAGATATGGTTTATGGTTGTTTTTCTAAGACAGGAAAGCTTCCCGAAGAATTGACCAACGAAACAATTGGTGAATTTTCGTATTCTTATAATCAAGATGCATTGCTTGGAGTACTTAACGGACGTTTTACCCGTATGGGACAGCTTATCAAGACTTCGGTTTTGAAAAAAGCCAAAGGCGCTGATGAACGCGTATTTATTCAAGACGAATCTATTCCGCTGCGTTGTGCCATTCATGCTCATGGCGTGGTTAAAATAGATGCTGATGTGGTTTTGGTTCCAAAAGAAATTGGAAATTTTTCAGGAAACAAGCTTCAACTTGATCATGATCGCTTTTTAGCCTATTGCGATGCAATTCTGGATAATCCAAATTTGCCGGAAACAGCTCTGCGCCTTATGTATCGCAAAGCGGTTTCGGCTTATTGGAAAATGACGCGTAAGACTTCTCTTCTTCCTTATTTTTCTAAGGTATTTGTGGTTTATTTGGTAAACAAAATTTCTCCACAATATCCGAACAAAGCCTTTTTAGAAAAGATGAAAAGTGATTTCTTAGCATTAAAAAATGTTAGACGCGTCACTAATCCTTTGTATTCTTTAGAAAAATAAATTTATGCAATTTTAGCATTAAATTTCTTTATAAAACCGCAAGGTTTATTGCTGCACCTTAGTCGTCTGAGTTCGGCTTGTCCAAAATCTTGTCCCCAGTTGATATATTTTGCTTCGGGAAAAGCTTGAGCAAAAAGTTTGCAATTGGTCGGACCTGCTCCTTTGATATTACTCAAAGATTTTTCAAACAAAATCTGTAGATTATTATTATTTTGCTTTTCGCCGATTATAAAGCTGACCGGTTGGTTTTGAACGATTAGAATTTTTCCTATCAAATGAGGTTTGAAAATTTTCCAGTTTTTTAAAATTCTATTCAACGCGATATATTCTTCCTCAGAAAATTCGGGATCATATTCTCCTAAGGTTTGTCGTTGTTCAAACTGGAAGAGCATTTGAATATCTTTGATATCATCTTCTTCTATTTCTTTTTGTTCGTATTCATAAATTTTTTCAAAAAAATTAACATGCTGTCTTTTAACATGAAATTTTTTTCCAGGAAGTTCTGTTATATCTTGTCTTTTATAGATATATTCCATTGTGTCAGGATCTTCACGAAAAGTGAAATGGTCATTATCCTTTCGGAGCAGCCTTAAGGCAAAGTCTTCACTGACATTGCGTAATTCGGAATGAGGCGGTAACTTTCTGGCAAAGAGGTTTATCCAATTTTTTTGTTTCCATATTCCTATTGGGATTTTGTAATAGATTTTTCCGTCGTAATAATATCTTACCCAACACATATTGCCGGAAAAAGCCCATTCGTAATTATATAATTCTTTCCATGCCCACATGAAAAAAAATGAATCATCCGCGTTTTTGCTGGGGCATCTTTTTTTAATGTCTAAATACTGGTCCATTTTTTCAAGAGATATTGCCTCAAATTTTAGCATAAGCTTTACTCCATCATTATTATTTATCTAATTTAGCAAAGCTTGATATAATCTGTTTAATTTGTTTTTGGAGTGGCTGAGCTTAATTTTTTTGCAGCATTTTTTCTAAGCGGGCACAATTTTTGTTAGAAATTTTACAAGTGAAAGAAATGTTTTTTCCTTTAAGATTGCTACTGATTACCTCAGAATTTTCGTATAACCACGCAATCTCTTTACCTTTTTCTGCCGCTATGTTAATTTCAAGAATTTTTTCTTCTCGGCTGAGTTTTTCGGCTATGGTTTGCAAAAATTCACCAAGCCCCAGCCCGCTTACTGCCGAACATACAATCAAAGAAGAATTTCTTTCTGATAGTTCTTTGTAATAAGTTTGTTGTTCAGGCGTTAATAAATCCGCCTTATTTAAAAGCTCAATATAATTTTCTTCTGTTTCAATATGTTTTAGTCCCAAATGTTCCAAAACATTCAAAACATCTTTTTTTTGCGTTTGTGTTTCCGGATTAGCCACATCACGAACATGAACAACAATATCAGCGGCTAAAACTTCTTCTAAAGTGGCGCGAAAGGCCATTATCAATTCATGAGGTAAATCTGAAATAAATCCTACTGTATCTGAGAGGATAACTTCTTGTCCGGTAGGAAGCTTCATTTTTCTCATGGTGGTGTCAAGTGTGGCAAAGAGCAGATCTTTGGCAAAGACATCTGCTTGAGTTAGGCTGTTAAACAAAGTTGATTTTCCGGCGTTAGTATACCCTACCAAAGCCACTACAGGATAAGGAACTTTTTGTCTTGCGCTTCTTTGCAAGGCTCTAGTCTTTTTGACTTTTTCCAGCTCTTTTTTTATACGAACAATTTTATCGTCAATAATTCTTCGGTCAAGCTCGATTTGGGTTTCTCCGGGGCCGCCTAAAAATCCAGCGCCGCCGCGTTGGCGTTCCAAGTGGGTCCAGCTTCGGACAAGACGGCTACGTTGATAAGTTAAATGAGCCAGCTCTACCTGTAGTTTTCCTTCTTTGGTTTGGGCTCTTTCGCCAAAGATTTCAAGAATTAGCGCCGTGCGGTCAATGACCTTTGTTTTGAGTTTTTTTTCAAGATTTCTTTGTTGTATTGGACTCAGGCCAGCATCAACAATCAATAGTTCTATATTTTCTTGACTGAATTTTTCTGCCAATTTATCAATATAGCCTTGTCCGAAATAAGCTCCTGACTTAATTTCTCTCAATTTTACAATTTCGGCACCGGCGATATCCAAGCTTATGGCTCGCGCCAAGCCAACAGCCTCTTCTAATCTGGCTTCGGGAGAAAGCTTTTGTTCCGAATTTGTGATATTCGGAAAGACAATATAGGCTTTTGCCGCCTTTTTCTCCTCTATCTGAAAATTACTCAAGACTTTGTCAGCCTTGTGTTTATTTTACTTCAGGAAGTTCGATATTAACGGCTGTTCCCGGCATTATGGTTGATACGGCGTGCTTATATATCAACTGGGTGTGCCCGTCTCTTCTTAACAAAAGTGAGGTTTCATCAAACCAAGTGATTATTCCCTGCAGCTTTACGCCATTTACCAAAAATACCGTAACAGCAATCTTGTTTTGGCATAAGTCTTTTAAAAAATCTTCCTGAACGTTTTGTGACATTTTTTTATTCCTTATTATATTTGTTCTTTTTAATTTAAGTACATTTCTTGTTATTAGTAAAGTTTTTTTTATGAAAATATTTTTTCAACTTTTTTTATGGCTTTTGAGGAGCAATAAACAATTAGTCTATCGCCTTCTAAAATTCGCTCATATATCTCCGGAAAGATAATTTCGTCGTTTCTGATAATGGCGCAGACTTTACTGTTTTCTGGTAAATCAAGCTCAACTATTTTTTTATCTGTTATCATCGAGGTTTCATTTATATTTATTTCCCACACCTCTCCGTAGCCTTGACCTAAGGAATAAGCCTTGCTGATTTTGGCTTTGCGCAATTCTTTTAATATCTCGGATATGGTGACAGATGCGCTGTCAACAATGATGCTGTCATTCAGATTGCTTACTAATGTATTATAAGAATTTGAATTTACTAATGATATGGTCGTATGAGCTCCGTTTTTCTTGGCAATTAAAGAGGCTAGCAAATTGTCCTTATCTCGCAAAGTTGTTGAAATTGTGACATCGGTCTCTTCGACATCTGCTTCTTCAAGCATTATATCACTAAGCAATTCTCCGCAGACGACAGATGTGTGTTCCAACACTCTGGCCAGATAGGCTGCTCGGCGTCTGTCTTCTTCAATTATTTTACAAGATATGATATTATCATCTTCCTCTAACTTTTGGGCCAGATATAATGATATTTGGTTTCCACCGAAAATCACCACTTTTTCGTTGCTTGGATGATCTGTTCCAAAACTGTGCAGCGCCTCTTCAATATCTTCTTCCGCGACTAAAAAGAAAAGCTCATCTCCGGCTTCTAAGCAAAACTCTCCTGTTGGAATAAAGTTTTTGCCATTTCTGACAACGCTTACCGGTGCTAATTTTATCTCTGGTGCGGCAAGGCCTATATGTTCTATGCTGGTTTTTATCAGAGGGCAACTTTCATTGCATTTGATGGAAAGCATATAAATCTTTTTATCGCCTAAGGGCATGACTGTTGATGCTCCCGGTACTTTTATTATTCCATATATTTCCTCGGCTATTGCCATATCAGGAAAAATTATTAAATCTATATTGATATGATTAGGATTATATAAATCACACCAAATTGGATTTTGATAAGCTTCCGCATCTATTCTGGCAATTTTTTTTCTGATATGAAACAAATAGTCAGCAACCTGACAAGCAATCATATTAACTTCGTCCGAATTTGTCAGTGCTAATATCATATCTGCACCCTCTGCTCCGGCTTTTTCTAATATTTCAGGATGAGCTGCATTGCCTAAAATCGGTAAGACATCCCATTCTTTTGCAACCTCATCCAACTTTTGCTGATCTGTATCAATAACGCTTATATCATTATTTCCGTATGAAAGATAGCTGACTATGTTTTTGCCTATTCTTCCGGCGCCGCAGACAATTATTTTCATCTTTCTTCTTCTCCAAAACTGTCAAAATATTTATCTATCGCAGCCATGGCCTGCTGATAGTCATTTATTTTGGTATAGGTTTCGCGAAATCTTTTGGCATCGCGCAAGTTTTTACAGTACCAACAAACAAACTTTCGAGAAATGGCCAAGCCCATTTCTTGTCCGTAATAGCTGCTTAATTCTTCAATATGTTTCAGCATAAAGGCTTTTATTTCCGTAACAGGAATTTTTCTTGGTTCTGTTCCGGTTCTTAAATAATCATCCGTTTGACTTATTAGCCAAGGGTTGCCCAATCCGGCACGGCCAATCATAACGCCGTCAACTCCGGTCTCTTTTATCATTCTTGCCGCATCATAAGGGGTGTTTATATCTCCGTTACCAATAACCGGTATTTTAACGGCTTCTTTTACCTCTCTGATAATATTCCAATCCGCCTCACCGGAATAAAAAGCACTGCGCGTACGCCCGTGTACGGTTATATATGAAGCACCGCTAGCTTCACACATTTTAGCAAAATCAACGGCATTTACGCTTGAGGCATCCCAGCCTTTGCGAAACTTAACACTCACTTTTAGCGGTGTGGCGTCTACGACTGATTTGATGATTTTCTCTGCTAGTTTTACGTCTTTCATTAAAGCTGAGCCAGACTGATTATTCACAATCTTCTTGACTGGGCAGCCCATATTAATATCCAAAGAATGAGCCCCTAATTCTTCTGCTAATTTTGCAGCCTCTGAAAAAAGAAACGGATCATTTCCTACCAGCTGAACCACAACAGGATAAGCCTCGTCCCTCACATCAGCTATGCGATAGGTTTTAGGATTTTTTCTTTGAATGGCATTAATCGCGACCATCTCTGAGACCATAACGCCTTTTCCGAGTGACGACACCAGCTTTCTTAATGGCTTATCGGTTATTCCGGCCATTGGTGCCATAAAAACATTGCTATCAAAATCTAATATTTGCATTAGGCCTCAAAATTATAATTACGGTTATATTCGTGCATAAAATCTATCAGAATATGCGGTTGGCGGTTTATGTCTTGTACATAATTATATGTATTTACAGCATAATCAAGGGTTGAATATGAAAACTCTTTTGTCATATTCATGATATTTGCATTTAGTCCGGTATTTTCTTGTGGTTTTATATAGCTTTGCGCTACTTTATCATAGGCTTCAACTTTATTTTCCGTTCCAAGGCGGTTTAATATTTCTGAAAAATCAAGCCCTGATGTTTCCGCTGATTCAAGATTCTTTTCCTTATCTGGCTTGTTATACAAGCTTTTCCGATATTTTTCGGCAGCACTTTCTTGCAAGGGATTATCGGACACATATTCTTGTACCGTGAACGAGGCTTTGGGTTCTAAATAAGCTTGTCCGAAATAAATTTCTGCTGAAATCGCTTGATTTTTTGCTTCCGGCGCAACCGAAAAGCTCTTTTTTCCGCTTAAGCGTTCGGCGGAAGCGCCTATGCTTTGCAGAAGCTTATCAATCTCAAGCTGATAACCTTGTGTTGCAGAAATTCCCATTAGTTAATTCTATCCAATGCTTTTGCTAATACATAATAGAGTTTACCGACATCAGCCCCTGAAATAACAGATAACAGAAGTCCTGATTTTTCGCTGTCTTTAGCTTTTCCTACCAGACTTTCAAAATCTGTCAGATAGCGGGTGACGACGTCTCTGAATTCTGCATTCTTTTCAAATTCAGTCTTAATGCCGACAATTTGGCTCCGGCTCATGGTTCGGGCAAGATGTCTGACGAACACTGATGTATCTCCGTTATAATATTTTTTCCAGAGTTCTTCTTCTACGCCGGGGTTGAATATTCGGTTAATGTCAACCGCTGCAGATTCAAGTTTTTCCAGAACATAAGAAGCGTTTCTTAAGAAGCTATCGACCCTCATGCCTTCATAAAGCTTTTCTAAATCCTTCAATTTTAGCTCAGCTTTTGATGATGTATCCGTTAAAATTTGAAGCTGCTTTTTGAACAACGCATTAAAGCCGTTTGACTTTTGGAGAATATCTTCTCCTTGCGCGGTGAACTCTTTTGACGCATTGCTTAAAGAGCCGACGACCTCAGTAACTTTACTAATAGAATCATCACTTGCTGCAACCAAGACATTTGACTGTTTTAAGAAAATTTCTCCAGAAGAGCGGATGTCATTGGCAATTCTTTCTGCATTTGAAGAAATTTCGCCAATAGATGCTCTCAGCTTATTTCCGGCATTTTCTAAGCTGCCGGCGCTTTGTTTGGTCATTTCATCTAGCTGTATACCAAGCTTTTTCAAACTATCGCCAAGGCCTTTTACCTTGTCGTAAGCCTGATTGGCTCTGTCGGACAAGACCATTGAGGCATCATTTAATACAGTATTAAAGTAGGTCACCAGCTCTTTGGTACCTTCTGACAAATTCAACATCTTATCATTTTGTTCTGATATCAGATTATTTATCTCAATAACACCGGTGCTGGCTTCTGCGGTTACGGTATTAAAGCCAGCCAAATACTTTTCATAATCCTTCATGACGGCGCTGACTTTTTGATTTGAAACTTCTACCGTCTTTGTCAAATCCTCAGAGCTTTGAGATAATGATAAGCCGACTTGTTCAATATTTTTAACAGAGGCTTTAGTTGCTTTGGCAATATCTTCTCCAATTTTTAGCATCTTATCACCAAGAGAGTCTATATTATATCCGGCTTTGGTGGTAATTTCTGTGATATTTTCGCCGCTATTTTTTATCTGCTCACTGATTTCATTCAGCTGTTGTGCGACGTTTGTTGACGCTTCAGACAAGTACTTATACTGCTGTGCCAAAGAGGCCTCGCCCAGTCTGGTTTGGGTTGAAACAACATTTACTACATCTTTTATGCTTTCAGACTGTTGGGTAAGGCTTTCTTTTATACTTTCTGCTTGAGATTGGGTTTTAATTAAAGCTTCATCCAAGGTCTTTATATGGCCCTCCATAATCATGGCAATGTCTTTACTGCCGGAAGCCATGCTCTCATTCGCAGCTTCAAGGCGGCGGCAATTATCCATAATGTCGGCTGAAACATTGTCAGCGCCTTCTTTAACTTGATCAAAAATCTCAGCAAAAGATGATATATTTTGGTTAAAATCATCCGTTACTTGCTGCATTTTATCTTGCATGCCATTAATTATTCTGACAACAGCATCATTTTGCGCTTCTACAGCTTCATTAATTTTCATAAGTCGGTCAACTGACTGCTCTACGCTACTATTAATGAAGTTCGAACGTTTGCTGGCATCTTCTTCCAATATTGCTAATCTTGAGAAAACTCTATCGGCGCTTTGTTCAATGATAGAAATTTGTTTTTTCATAGCGCTGCCGATATTATTTGTATTCTCTGAAATTTTATCACAAATATTGAAAAACTCGCCTTCTTGCTGTTTAAACAATAGGTTAATCATTTCAGCTTTTTCGTCAAATGCTTTGATGACGTCAGTTACATAACCAATTGTTGTTTCAGCCATATTGCTTAACATGCTGCTTTGCTTGCTAAAGGAGTTAAGCAAATCTTTATGTGTTTTTTCAGAAACTTCTGATGATTTGTTTATCATCTCTGTTTGCAATGACAACATATGTGTTAAGTTAGTTGTCTTGCTTTCAATACTGTCATTCAAATTGTCAATCTTTTGATAATGGCTCTCGAGATTATCGTTGACAACTTTCATTTTATCACAAGTTATATCAACCAGACTTGACATATCATCGGCTTGAGCCTTGAATTCTTGCTTGAGCTCATTTGTTTTTCCGATAATGTCTTCTGATACGGCATAAGTGGCTTCTATTTGTTCTTTTAAGCTTTTTATTGTATCTTTAGCATCTTCACCCATCATATTTGAAATGCGGCTCAATTCCTCAATTTCCCGTTTCAGTTCGCCTTTCATTTCTTCAATATGGTTGACTGATGTGCTAATAATACGCTGTTGCTGGGTCAAAGAGTTTTCACTTATTTTGCTCTGAGTTACAACTAATGATGAAGTTTCTCCGATACTTTCGGCATTTTTCTTCATTGTCTGTGAAATTTGTTCCAAAGCTTTTACTGCTGTATTTGATGTATCTTGAAGCAATGTTACTTTTTGCTGTAAATCCTGTGCAGTAACCTGTATTCTGTTTGCGGCCTCTTGTTCTGCTTCTTTTATTTGCGCTTGGTTGCCCTTTAAAGTCTCATTGACGGAATTTAACTTCAAAATTGACTGATCTGCTGTTTCTGCAACTGCAGACGCCTCTTTTTTGAGGCTTTCTATAACAATATCAGTATTCTTCTGAGCAATATCCGTTGTTTTTTCTAAAAGTTCGCCATGTTCCTTGATATCTGACTGAACAGCCTGCATAATATTATTGATTTCTTCTGAAACACTATTTAATTCGCGGACTTGGATGGCGATGCTTTCTTCTGCCATACCGGCTCTTGAAATAATTTTATCAATCTCAGCCTTAACAACGTCTCCTTGCTCGGCAAATTTTTGCCCCAAAGTATCTGCGTTTTGGTTTAAGGTTTCAACATAGCCCTTCATCGTATTGTTTTGGCTTTGCATAACATCGGCCAGAGAATTGACACTATTATCAATGTTTTGTCTCATTTTGTCGCATTCGCTGACAGCCTTTTCTGATATCAACGCGATTTTTTGAGCCTGAGATTCCAAAATTTCTGATGCTTTTTCAATACTGTTATGGGATTTATCTGCCAATTCCAAGATTGTTTCATTTGCTTTTATCATGCGAGCATTGCTCTCTTTGGTGGCTTTTTCGAGCAATTCTGCCGAATATTTTACTTCATTGATATTCGGCAAAACATTTTTGACAAACATATCTGCTTCTTTGTTCATCTGGGCAAATATGCCGGAAACTTCCGCTCCGATATTCTTAAACTCGCTGCTGTGCGATAAAGCTTTATTGTTCATCATTTCAAACGAAGTCGTTAATTGTTTTAGGGTATCAGATAACTGGTTAACCGTTTGTGATGAATATTTATCCAAAGTTGAAATAATGCCGGCAAAATCTTCTACCCGCGCATTTAATTCGTCTTTTATCTTTTGGCTTTGCTCGGTTGCCAATTTGGTGGCATTTTGCAATTCAACAACCTGTGAGCGAATACCGTCAGCCATTGCCTTAGCTGTTTGGGCAGCACCCTCTTCCGGATAAACAAGCTGGTTCATATAGCTTCTCAGCAATCTGGCCTCGGTCTTGAAGCTTGTTCCACGGTCAATATAGGCCACAACAACCCACAATATCGCCAAAGGCAGTGTTACACCGGCTAAAAATCCGCCAAATTCATCCGGCATCATCAGAAACAGGTTAGACCAACCGAAAAACTGGCTGATGTAAAACAGCACAATGCCAAACCATGCTACACTTGTCCAAATCATCAGTTGGTACAAGTTATTGCTTAGCCAAGTTTGTTTGTTATCTAATTCCGGAGTAGTCGTTATTGTCGTGTTTTTATTTGATTCATTAGTCGACATAAATATAAATCCCCTGTTCCCCTAATTAACTTAAAATCTGGGAGCATTTTAATCTTATTTTTTTTGAATTTAAAGTGCTTTAAGCGTTTATAACAAACTTATTCACAGCCTTGTTCGTCGCTTCCTTTTTCCAGGATATATTTTAGGCGTCTTAATGCCTGAATTTTCATTTGTTCTTGATTTAGCGCTGCGGGAACGACGACGCTCGCCTCAATTTGTGTATTGGGCTCTATTGCCGTTACTTTTACAAAATTTCCTTGTCGAATATATTCAAACAAAATCTCAGACATTTATTCTTCTTTCAAGAACTTGTTGCTCTTAGGGAAGCCGAAAGGTGCTAATTTTCCAATCTGGGCACGGTGACCAAGCCAGGTCAGCAAGTCTGTTTCGGTCTTGGTTCCGCCGGCTCGCGTATAAGTAAATCCTTCGGCCTCTTTGAAAATTTGCAAATCCGACAGGCCACCATCTTTGTATTTTTGCAAAGTAACGCCGCGACCTCTAGCCATGGTCGGAATTTCTTCAATCTTAAAGACCAACAACTTACGGTTTTCGCCGATAATGGCGATCATATCGCCGGTTATCTTACGGCAGAAGCGTGCAACCTCACCTTCTGCGACATTCATTATCTTACGACCGTTTTTGGTCTGGGCCAATATATGATTTTCATCAACGACAAAGCCGCGACCGATATTAGATGCAATCACATAGCTGGCTCCGGGTTCAAAAACAAACATAGCGCAGACAGAATCCGATATACCTAAATCTATCATTAAGCGCAAAGGCTGACCAAAGCCGCGACCACTCGGAATTTCATTGGCGGCAATAGTATAAAATTTTCCGGCTGTATCAAAAATTATAATTTTATCAGTCGTTTGGGCGTGAATTGCGACTTGCAAAGCATCATCGTCTTTGAACTTAAAGTCTTCATTCAAGTCGACATAGCCTTTTAGGCATCTAATCCAACCTTTTTGTGATAAAATTATCGTAATCGGTTCTTTTTCAATAATTGCTTCGAGCGGAACTTCCACATCTTCCGAAACTTCAGCAAACTCTGTGCGGCGGCGTCCTAAAGCCGTCTTTTTGCCAAACTTTTCTTTAATCTGCTTTATTTCTCCTGCGATAGCCTCCCAGCGTTTGACCTCGCTGCCGATAAGTTCTTCAAGTTGTTCCTTTTCGGCGCTTAAGTCATTGTATTCTTCACGAATTTCTTCTTCTTCCAGTTTACGGAGCGAACGCAATTTCATATTTAATATGGCTTCCGCCTGATTTTCGGTCAGTCCGAAACGAGCCATCATAACGCCTTTGGAGTCATCTTCTTCGCGGATTATTCTGATGATTTCATCCAAATTCAGATATGCAATCAAATATCCCGACAGAATTTCCAATCGTGCATTTATCTTGTCCAAACGGTATTTAACGCGCCTTTGTAAAACAATATGTCTATGATCCAAAAATTCACGCAAAACCTGTTTGATGTCCATGACATGCGGCACACCTTCATGGTCTAACACATTCATATTCATACTAAAACGTGTTTCCAAATCTGTCTGTCGGAACAAATGCTCCATAAGCAGATTTGCATCAACCGTTCTGTTCTTTGGCTCGAGAACTATTCTAATGTCCTGCGCTGATTCATCTCTGACATCGGACAATAACGGAACTTTTTTATCAAACAAAAGTTCAGCTATTTTTTCAATTAATTTTGATTTTATAACCTGATAAGGGATTTCTTTAACAACAATTTGATATTGCCCGTGGCCTAAATCTTCTGTTTTCCACTTGGCTCTGATACGGAAAAAACCTCTTCCCTGTTTGTAATTATTCAAAATCGTTTCAAACTTGTCGATGATTATGCCTCCGGTCGGAAAATCAGGACCTTTGATGCGTCTGACAAGCGGTTCTATTTCACAATCAGGATTTTCAATTAAATAAAGAAGTGCATCACAAACTTCACTCAGATTATGCGGCGGGATATTAGTAGCCATACCAACGGCAATACCGGTTGAACCATTGCAGAGCAAATTTGGCACCATTGAGGGCATAACAACCGGCTCTTCTTCTTCTCCATCATAAGTTTCTCTGAAATCAACGGCGTTTTCGTTCAGTCCCTCCATTAAGGCCATGGCGAATTCGGTCAATCTGGCTTCGGTATAACGCATGGCAGCCGCACCGTCACCATCAATATTACCAAAGTTTCCTTGTCCATCAACCAGCGGATAGCGCACTGAAAAATCTTGTGCTAATCTGACCATTGCACCATAAACAGCCGTATCGCCATGCGGGTGATATTTACCGATGACATCACCGACTACTCTGGCGCATTTCTTGAATCCGGATTTGGGATCAAGGTGCAACTGTCTCATGGCAAACAGCAAGCGGCGGTGAACCGGCTTTAATCCATCACGAACATCAGGAAGAGAACGCGAAACTATTGTCGACATTGCATAAGACAAGTAGCGGCTACTTAACTCTTCAGCCAAGTGAACACTTTTTATTTTTTCTTCTGTTTCAATAGGTTGTTCTGTCATCTTAATATTCGCTTCGTTAATTAAAGTTGCATAATATGTCGCAAATTAGCACGGTTTTCAGGAAATTTCAAGCCATGCACTTGAAAAAAATTTTTATTTAGGAAAAACTCCGTAAGCTTAAGAACTTCCGCAATCTCTTGAGGTTTAGGATTTTCTTTCTTTTCAACAACATAGCTCGGATAAAGAAATAACCTGTCGGCATAAGGCGCTCCGGCTGTGGCACTAACTGCTTTTCCGCTTTTCGGAGAAACATATTTTAAGTTTTCGTGACTTCCGGTTACGGCACATTCACTCAAGTCCAAGCCTATTCCAAGATACTCTAAAAGATAAAATTCAAAGTAAGAATAATATGTTTTCCAATTATCTTCAAGTATATTATTAAAAAAGTTTTCTATCGTATTATAAAACAATCCTATGTTGTCTTTTTCAGGCAAGCAAGTGTTGCATAACTCGCATAAGGCGCCTAAAGCAGAGAGCTTGGCCTCGTCTGTCATAAAATTTACGGCCTCGGCCCTTAGCAAATCAACATGAAAGCTATATAAATTTTCTTCCAGACGAGCATAGGCATTTAAACTTACGCAATTACCAAGTTGATATATCCCATTTTTTTTCGTACTGAAGGCATTTTTTACATAGCCGCTTATTTTGCCGTTTGAGCGGGTTAATACTGTTAATATTAACCCGCTTTCTCCATGTCGGCACGTGTTTGTAATGTATCCTTCGTCGGAAAATCGCATATTTTTTTATTCTCAATTTCCATAAAGTGTTTTGTCAGTTGGTCATAAGCTTGCAATTCACTTAATACGCGTTTCATATCGTGTAACGGTATCATATTAGGTCCATCTGATAAAGCCTTATCTGGATTGTCATGCGTTTCTATAAATACAGCAGCGACACCTACCGCGACAGCAGCGCGGGCAAGTACAGGAGCATATTCTCGTTGTCCGCCAGAGCTTCCTCCTAAGCCTCCTGGCTGCTGTACAGAATGGGTTGCATCAAATATTATCGGACATCCGGTATCTTTTGCCATACGAGGCAATCCTCTAAAATCTGTTACAAGTGTATTATAGCCAAAGCTAGCACCTCTTTCAGTTACACAGACATTCATATTGCCGCTGTCTTCTGATTTTTTGACAATATTCTTCATATCCCAAGGCGCTAAGAACTGCCCTTTTTTAATATTGACGACTTTGCCTGTTTTAGCAGCCGCAACTACCAAATCTGTTTGTCTGCACAAAAAGGCTGGAATTTGAAGCATATCAACATATGGTGCAACAATTGCACACTGTTCTTTTTCGTGAATATCGGTTACTATTGGAACATGATTATATAATTTTTTAATTTCGTCAAATGTTCTTAAACCTTCTTCCAGCCCCACTCCTCTCGGACCATCGATTGATGTTCGATTAGCTTTGTCAAAAGATGCCTTGAATACATAATTCATGCCTAATGACTTTGTGATTTCAATCATGCTTCCAGCCATATCAATAGCGTGTTGACGGCTCTCTATTTGGCAAGGCCCTGCCAATATAGCCATAGGAAGATTGTTTGCAATTTCAAAATTACCAATTTTTATCTTTCTTTGTTCCATTGTATTGTCCTTTTTCATTTCGACGTTTAACTTTTATATCAAAAAAATTTTTTGTCAACAAAAAAACAGGGGTTTCCCCCTGTTTTTTTAAATCTCATACAGAAGTCCAAGCTTCGGTAAATGTTCTGCAATAAGTGTGTTTATTGTTTGAGTTGCATCTACAGATTGAGCTTTATTTTCAGAAAAGTGTTCTCGCAAAAATCTTTTCCAATCAGCTACATCTGTCTGATGTTGATTTCTTCTGAGGAATATTTCCATTCCACAATCTACGTAATAAATAGCTAAATCACCATCATAAATTCGAACCTCTTCTTCCGGTATTGTGTAAATATCAGTTGAGGTTGAGATGTTTTCTTTAGCATGAATCACTCGATGCTGCGGAACAAACAACAAATTTCGACTACTATCCATCTCGTCGAGTTCTTCGTCATCGATTATTGCGGCTACTTTTGCACCCAATCGCTCTAGCATTTGCTTGGCAGCCAGGCTGTCTTTTCTTTTTTCGGTAGCATGGTGCTGCACGATGACTATTTCAGCCTTTTCTCCATACAAACGTTGTATTTCACGCTGGGCATAGACTGCATATACTCCGGAGACTAGCGCGTCGCCATAGACTATCAGATATTTGTAATTTTTGATTTTTCCTGACGGATCGCTTTGCTGTTGTTCCAGAACCTGAAGAAACTTGCTTTTTACATCTTCCTGCGGGATATTCTTCAGTTCCTTTAGATAATCTCCTGAATAATCTGAAGACTCATAGCATTTTTTCTCTATCGGGAAAAGGTGTTTCATTTGTTCAAGCATTGTTGCTAATGTTCTTTTTTCCATAATCTTAATATAAAATAATTAGACATAGTGATAATTAAACACTATGTCTATAGCTCTTTATTTATTTTTAATCAAGCAAAATTTAATTTATTCGGAACCTAAACCACGAAAACAGGACGTTTCCATCATTTTTGATACCTGGAACATAGGCTGCTTGCAAGGCAAATCTTCCGTATTCAATGCCTGCTATCGGCAGTGGCAGAGGTACAGGAATATAACTGTATTCATGACGTTGGGTGACGCCAACCGTAAAACCTAACCCTACTCTGAAGTCTCGATTGCAATTTACAAACCAGTTTTTTTGATAAGCATAGCCAAACATTGTTTCCAGATAAGAGTTGGAATCCTTAAAGGCGATGGCGTATAAGCCGTGCCAATCACCGTCTTTATCATAACGATATTTTCCTATTCCTAATCCCCAAGCTTCTTCATTATATTTTTCAATATGCTCATCATCGTAAGCTAATCTATTGTGCCAAGCATAAAAAGGCACATATAGGTCATAAGTATCTGATTGCCATGTTTCGGATACATTATATTTTGCTTTATTCCAGAGATTTTCTCTGCCTTGCTCCGTGAACGGATTTAGCGTATCTTCTGTAGCAACTTCTTCAGCTTGAGCTTTTGGCAAAAAGCCCAACATTATTAACATCAAAACAACAGCAAATTTTGATTTTTTCATTTTTACCTTCTTTTTTATACCCCTATTTTTGTTTTTATTTATCAGATATTTTTTTCTTTAGCAACAGCTTAAATAAGAAAAATGCCTACATCTTTCGATATAGGCATTTTCTCTTTTTCTTTCAAGCAATTATATCAATCTACTGTTGTTAATTGATGCTTTTACGAAAGATACAAATAACGGATGTGGTGCCAAAGGTCTTGACTTTAATTCCGGATGGAATTGTACACCGATAAACCATGGGTGATCCTTTATTTCTACGATTTCAGGAAGTTTACCGTCCGGTGAGCGTCCTGTTATGCTCATGCCACTTTTGTTTAATACGCTTTCGTACTTCATATTAACTTCATAGCGATGACGGTGTCTTTCTGAAATTTTATTGCTGCCATATATTTGGGCTACTTTTGAACCACTTTCAAGTTCGCATTCATATGCGCCCAATCTCATGGTGCCACCTAAATCTCCGTCTTTATGACGGATTTGCTTGGCACCATCTTTATCCCACTCGGTCATTAAGCCGACAACAGCTTCGCAATCCGGAGAAAATTCTGTTGTTCCGGCATTTTTTATACCGGCAACATCTCTCATTGTTTCAATAACAGCCATTTGCATTCCGAAGCAGATTCCTAAGAATGGAACTTTATTTTCTCTGGCATATTTGATGGCTTTTATTTTTCCTTCCGTTCCGCGTTGACCAAATCCTCCGGGGACCAAGATGCCGCTAACATCACTTAATTCAGCTTCTGCATCTTCTCCTTCGAGTTTTTCGGAATCAATCCATTTGATTTTCACTTTATAATTATTAGCAATACCACCATGGACAAGCGCTTCGTTCAGAGACTTATAAGCCTCAAGTAACTGTGTGTATTTTCCGACAACGCCGATTGTGACCGTTCCTTCCGGATTTTTCAAAACATTTACGATATGTTCCCATTTGCTTAAATCTGCTGCCGGAACATCTTTCAAGCCAAAATAACGGCAGACTGCATCGTCCATTCCTTCTTTTGAATAATTTATCGGAACTTCATAGATACTGCTTGCATCTAAAGCTGCAATTACATTTTCTTCCCGAACATTACAGAATAATGCGATTTTTCTTTTTTCATTTTCGGGAATCTGTATCGGGCTGCGGCACAAAATCATATCCGGCTGGATACCATATTCTTGCAACTGTTTAACCGAGTGCTGGGTTGGCTTGGTTTTTAACTCTCCGGCAGCTCCGATATAAGGCAACAGTGTGACATGGATAAACATAATTCTTTCTCTGCCCAATTCATAAGCGAGCTGTCTTATGGCCTCCAAGTAAGGTTGTCCTTCGATATCACCGACTGTTCCCCCGATTTCACACAGAACAAAATCTTCGTCAGTAATATCTGATAAGATAAAATCTTTGATTTCATTTGTAACATGAGGAACTACTTGAATGGTCGCGCCTAAGTAATCACCATGACGCTCTTTATCTATTACTCTTTGATAAATAATTCCGGTGGTCACGCTATCTGCTCTTTTGGCAGGAACTCCCGAAAAACGCTCATAGTGTCCTAAGTCTAAGTCTGCTTCCGTACCGTCATCGGTTACGAAAACCTCACCATGTTGGTATGGGCTCATGGTTCCGGGGTCAACATTCAGATAAGGATCCAGCTTGCGCAGTCTTACCTTAAAACCTCTGGACTGTAAAACAGTTGCCAGAGATGCCGAGGCTAACCCTTTTCCCAGAGACGAAACCACACCGCCGGTGATAAAGATAAACTTGGCTTTATTTGATAAAATATTTTTGATTTTTTCGTTGATTGTCATTTCTTATTCCTGTGTTTTAAAGTGACAAAGGCACCTTATTTTTTCGGTGCCTTTGTTATGTTTGTTTGATTTTTCATCTTTAACTATTTTTCAGCCGTCGGAACGTTAGGAACTTCAGGCATTGTCTCTGTAGCTGCCGGCGGGGTATCAATAATTGAATTTGCCTTGCGTTCAACATTCTTATAATACAAAGACAATGAAATACTGGTGATGAAAAATATGGTTGCTAAAATGGCCGTCGTTTTGGTCAAGAAATTGCTGGTTCCTCTTGCGCTTAAAAAGTTGCTTGCGCCAGAACCGCCGCCCAAGCCATCTAATGCACCGCCGCCTGAGCGCTGCATTAAGATGAAGCAAACCAAAAAGATTGCCGTCAGCAAGTGCAATACGAGTAATACTGTTTCCATCTTTATTTTTCCTTATTTTAGCAAGCGCCAGAATTTTTGGCGATGTTAATAAAATCTTCTACTTTTAAGCTGGCGCCGCCGATTAATGCTCCGTCAACATCTTCCAGACCCAAAAGTTCCTTAGCGTTATTGGGTTTTACAGAGCCGCCGTACAAAATTCTCATGCGGTTAGCATTGCCTTTGCCCAACTTTTTAGCCAGAGTTTTACGAATTGCGGCATGAACTTCTTCAACGTCTTTGGTGGTCGGAACTTTGCCAGTGCCGATTGCCCACACAGGTTCATATGCAATAACGGTATTTTGCCAAGTAGCACTTTCGGGAACAGAATCTAAAATTTGACGTGTGCAAACATCAAGAGCTTTTCCGGCATCTCTTTCGGCCAAAGTTTCACCAACGCAGATGATGGCTTTAAGGCCTTGACCATAAGCAGCCTGAGCCTTAGCATTAACCAACTCACTGCTTTCGCCATGATCGGCTCTTCTTTCAGAGTGTCCGAGAATCACATACTGACATCCGCAATCTTTTAACATTACCGGACTAATGTCACCGGTATGAGCGCCCTTCTCTGCTATGTGGCAATCTTGTGCACCAAGAGCAACTTTTGAGCCTCTTAACGCCTTTTTAATCGTGGTTAACAAAGTAAACGGCGGGCAGACCAAAAATTCGCATTGAGGTTTACCCATCTTTTTTACTTCTTCGGCAACGCCTTTTGCAAGGGCTGCACCATCCGCCAATAAGCCGTTCATCTTCCAATTTCCGGCAATAAGCATTTTTCTAGCCATGTGTTTTTTCCTTCTTCTTTTATCTATGATTGTGTGTTCTATCACATCTTTTTTTTATTTTCCAGTAAAAAAATCGTTTGTTCTACTATATTTGTTGTGAACGCTTCTTTATTTTGTGTTGAAGATTGTTGCTTTTTATATTAGAGTCTTTCCAGTTTATTTTATTGTATAGGATTTTAATGCCATGATGAGCAAAATTAGAAAAATGCAAGACAGTTGGGTTGCTAAAAGTATTTTTATCCTTACTGCGCTTAGCTTTATGTCGTTATTTGGAATTTCGGGTTATATTTACAATGCAGGTCAGAATCGGACTGTTATTAAAGTTGATGATATTGAAATTTCGCAAGGTGAAGTTTCTTTTATGTATGAAAAAGAGCTTGCCAATGCACGCAAAATGTTTGGTGACAACCTCGAAATTAATGACTCAATCAAAAGCACTTTGCTTCTTGGTATAGTTCAACGCGAAGTTGCTGATGCTATTTTGCAAACAACTGCTCAGAAAAATAATATTGTTATCGGAGATGAGCTTATTCGCAAGATTATTTATTCTCAAAACGAATTTATGAATGCTCAAGGCCAGTTTGACCGCAACCGCTTTAATTTGATGTTGTCTGCAACGGGGTGGACTGAGCAAGAATACATTCAAGCTTTACGCTCTGATGTTTTGCGCCAAATGTTGGTTCAGAATCCGGTCAGAAGAATTGAGGTTCCTGCTTTTCTGACAGATTGGCTCGGAAAAATCGAAAATCAACAACGCGTTTTCTCTTATGTTAAAATCGTTCCGCAGAAGCTCACCATTACTCGCAATATTTCTGATGACGAAGTCGAACAGTATTACAGCGATTTTGCTGAGAACTTTATGGCTCCAGAAAAACGCGATATTTCTTACTTTACGCTTTCTTCAGAAGATATTGCCGAGGCTTATAATCCGTCTAAAGAAGAAATAAACTCCTATTATCAGCAAAATATCTCTTTGTTTGAAACACCGGAAAAGCGTGATGTTTTGCAGATGGTATTTGATTCTGAAGAAACGGCTCAGAAGGCCAGCAGTGAGTTAGCTTCCGGTACAGATTTCTTTGCTGTTGCAAAATCTTTGGCTCAGCAGACTTCTCAAGACACAAAGCTAGGCGCTGTTTCTAAAGATATGCTTCTGGCGGATGTGGCTGATGATGTGTTCTCTGCCCCGCTTAATAAAGTTATCGGACCTATTAAATCAGAATTCGGATGGCATATTTTCAAAGTTACTGCCGTTACTCCGGCCGAAAAAATGAATCGCAAAGAAGCAGACAAAAAAGCAGCTGAAGCTATCCGCAAAGAAAAGGCTTATGATACAGCTTATGAATTTGCAAATTCTATCGAAGATAAAATCGGGGCCGGTCAGAGTTTTGATCTGATTGCTAAAAATCTCGGAGTTAAAATTACTTCCGTAAAAGGGCTGGCTGAAGACGGTTCTTATAACGGTTCCTCTTCAAAACTTTCTACGGATTTGGTTGATACAGCATTTTCTTATAATGTTGGTGAAATCAGCCAAGTTATTGAAACAGACACCGGTTATGCAGTTTTGACCGTTAACAGCATTGTTGAATCTCATCTTTTACCACTTGAGGAAATTCGTCCTCAACTCGTTAAAATCTGGGAAAATAATGAGCGCGACGCTCTTGCTCAAGAGATGATTAACGACATTACCTCTAATCTTGAAAACGGTGAGAAAATATCTGATGTTGCTGCTCGTCTGGGACTGAGGCTCTATGTTTCAAAACCAATCAAGAAGTCAGAAAGCTTTGAAATGATGCCGTCTTCTCAGATTGCTGAATTGTTCCAAGAAGAGCCTGGAACACCTCACCTTTTTGATAATGGTGAGGCTAAAATTATTGCTGTTACCTCTGAGGTGGTTAAAGATACGCACAAACTTACTCAGCAGGAAAAGGCCGATATCCGCAACAAAGTTCGTAATGAACTGGTTGCCGAAGCAGCCGAAACTCTGACCCAGAGTTATGCTCAAGGCTATGATGTTCGGGTTAAGTACAAGCTCCTCGGCTTGGCTGACTAATTAAGTTGATATCGCTCTAATCCGCTTTTGAGTTTTCAAAGGCGGATTTTTTTTATAACCATCAAAAAAAACAGCCCGATTTGCTCGGGCTGTTTTAGTTTTAGCTTATTGCTTTTATGCGCTGCGTTCTTTGGTTGTTTTTTCTTCCGAATTTTCTTCTCTTTTGCCGCGAACGAGCTTAGGTTCGGCGCCGTCATTGATGACTTTCTCATCAACGATAATCTCGACAACATCTTTCATATCAGGAATTTCATACATCAATTCCAAGAGATTGTCTTCCATAATGGCTCTTAAGCCACGTGCTCCGGTTTTGCGCTCAATTGCCTTTTTAGCAATAGCGGTTAAAGCGTCATCAGTAATGGTTAACTTGACATTTTCCATTTCAAACATTGCTTTATACTGCTTAACCAAAGCGTTTTTCGGCTCGGTCAGAACACGGACAAGAGCTTTTTCATCTAAATCGCCCAAAGTTGCAATAATCGGCAAACGCCCAACAAATTCCGGTATTAAGCCATATTTGAGCAAATCTTCCGGCTGGACATCTTTCAAAATATCACCAACACCTCTGTCTTCCGGAGCTTCTACTTTTGCGCCGAATCCGATTGAGGTTTCACTTCCGCGATTTGCGACAATCTTTTCCAATCCGGCAAAAGCACCGCCGCAAATAAACAGAATATTAGTGGTATCAACATGCAAGAATTCTTGCTGAGGATGTTTTCTTCCCCCTTGTGGCGGAACATTGGCAACCGTACCTTCAATGATTTTTAGCAAGGCCTGTTGAACACCCTCACCTGATACATCTCGCGTGATTGACGGGCCATCAGTTTTGCGGGTAATTTTATCAATTTCATCAATATAGACGATACCTCTTTGAGCTTTTTCAATATCATAATTAGCGTTTTGTACTAATTTCAAAATGATATTTTCAACATCTTCACCAACATATCCGGCTTCGGTTAATGTTGTGGCGTCAGAAATAGCAAACGGCACATCCAATATTTTTGCCAGAGTTTGAGCCAACAAGGTTTTTCCGCTTCCGGTTGAACCAATCAAAATAACGTTTGACTTTTGGATATCAATATCTTTATTGACCTTCTTGCTGTTTAATCTCTTATAGTGATTATAAACAGCAACAGAAAGAACTTTTTTGGCATATTCCTGCCCAATTACATATTGATCTAAAAACTCTTTTATTTTTGATGGGGTTGGCAACTTGTCTAAAGATGTTCCGGTTGCGCCTTCTTCCATCTCGCTGAGTTCGTCGGCAACAATATTAATGCAAACTTCAATACACTCATCGCAGATATAGACACCGCGGCCGGCAACGAGCTTTTTGACTTCGTCCTGACTTTTTCCACAAAACGAGCAATGCAGGGTTTCGTTGCTATCTTTTTTATCACTCATTTTTTATTCCTTATTTTTGAATTATTTCTTCACGACTGGTTACAATCTGGTCAATAAGCCCAAACTTTAAGGCTTCTTCCGGAGACATAAAATTATCTCTATCCATGGCTTTTTCAATAACGCTCAATTTTTGACCTGTATGTTTTACGTATAAATTATTCAAGGATTTTTTCATTTTCAAAATCTCATTTGCCTGAATTTCAATATCAGAGGCTTTACCCTGAGCGCCACCGCTGGGCTGATGAATCATAATACGTGAATTTGGCAAGGCGTTACGTTTGCCTTTTTCTCCGGCAGTTAACAGCAAAGATCCCATTGAGCAAGCTTGACCGATGCACAATGTGTTTACATCACAACGGATATATTGCATTGTGTCATACATTGCTAATCCGGCAGTAACAACGCCACCGGGGGAGTTAATATACATATAAATATCTTTTTTAGGATTTTCTGATTCCAAGAACAAAAGTTGTGCGCAGACCAAAGAAGACACTTCATCATTAACCTCTCCGGTCAAAAAAATGATTCTTTCTTTTAATAGGCGTGAATAAATGTCAAAAGAACGTTCTCCGCGTGAGGTTTGTTCAATAACCATCGGCACTAACGTATTGTTATATACTTCCAGAGCGCTTCTGTATCCCATGTTTTTTGTCCTTAATAAATTTAAATTTCGGTTTATTTTAACAGCAGTTATTCAATAAAGAGTTAACAATCTATCAAATTATTAAAAATTTGCAAGTCTTTGCGCGATTAAATTTAGAGTTTCAGCAACCGGCTTGGTGAAGTCTAAAGTAAGGCCGTTTTGCAGAGTGCAGCTTTTGCTGTTTTCATCAAAATGGCAGTATGGGGTTGAAAATCCGTTTCCGTAAATTCCGCTATCATCAATTTGGACATCTATCTTATTGTCTTTACAATATTTTCCCTTAATGGTATTCCACAAATCTTCATCTACAAAAAACTTTTCGCCCTCTTTTTTTACTTTGCCCAATTTATCGTAATAATCATATATGGCAAAAATCTCGCTATATGGAATCTGCCATTTTTCTAATAAAATTTTCACTTTTTCATAAGGGCCTCCGGTTATGATAAAGATCTCCCACCCAATGGATATCGCTGCTGAGCAAAACTCCTTAAAATAACTTGGATTTGTATCAATTACGCCATGAAAATCCAGCCCAATTCTAATTTTTGACATTGTCTTGGCTTCCAAATAGTGAAGAGAACAGGTCTTTTAAAGACCCAGGGCTTAACGCAGACAGCGGGTTTATGCTGACTTTTACATCGTCGATTTTGCCTTTAATTGAGTAATTGGCCGCAAATACGGTACCGTCTTTGCCGGCTAACAAATTGCCGACCAGAGGAATGCTTCCTAAAAAGCTGTTAATGCTATATGCCGGTGCAATAACGCCTTTTCCGCTGACTTCTTCTTTGCCCCAATTATACTCACCGGTCATTGTAATCCCCAAAACATTGCCAAAAGCGCGGGCGTCTGTGACACTCAATATTTTGTTTTTATATTCAAAGGGAGCGTCCAAATGAGAAAAAGCTATTCCCTCACCTGATAACATTCCGACAATACCGGTCAAAGAGGCCATACTTAAAACTTTTGCCAGTACCGGCGTGTTATGCAAGTTAAAATCTCTGATTGAGGCATGTCCGATAAACTTTTTATCAGCGCCTTTCTTGGCCTCAATCTTAAGGTTTCCGCCGCTTATATCATCATATATTCTTAACACCTTAAAAGTACTGCCGGCATTATTACTTGTGATTGAGAGGTAATATTCATTATTGGGTTTTGGCACATAGTCGGCTTTTAGTTTGACTTCCTTACTGTTTCCATAATTTCCTATCATGTGAAGCTCGTGCAACCCTATGTTTTTCCTGACTTTTGCAGTGCCGGCAAAGCTGCTGATTGAGACAAACTTATTGGTCCACAAGCGATTAACCGCAATATTTATATCTGTATCCGTAATATTCTCAAGCTCCAGTTCTTCTTGTTCTGCTTGTTTTTTTTCGTCTTGAACGGCTTTTTTCTTGCTGTCGGCTTCGCGGCGCTCAAAAAACTCGGCCAAATCATAGCTGTTTCCGGATACATTGACTTTTATCAGCGGTTTTTTATTTTCTTCTGCCCATTCTATTTTGGCACGTGCGTTTGTTTTTGGGCCTTTTATGGTATCAATGTCAATTATTTTTACACTTCCGGATTTATCCAGTTCAATTTTTCCGCTCAAATTAAAGTCCGGCTTTGACAACGAAAATGACGGTATTCCGCTGAGTTTATTGCCATTAATCTCAATTTCGGCCATAATATTTCCGTCTGAGCCAGATAATTTTCTAAAGCCCAAAAACGAGTAATCAATAGCGGCATTTTTTATATCGGCATTCATATCTATTTTTGTTTTTTTATCATCTGATATGCTGATTTGGGCAGCAACATCGGCATAACCTTCAATATAAGGCGGATTTATATATTCAATTTTATCCAGACCTAATTTTTTCTTGACTTTATCATCTAGCTTAAAGCTGATGTCGTATTTTGTTTTTTCAGCCTTTTGTTTGAAGTTTTCATTCCACTCAAAGGTTAACGGAATGCCATCTATTTCTGCGGCTCCGCTTAGCAAAAGCTCGTTATTATTTACGCTTAATTCCAGCGCCTGAGATGTTAAATTTTTTCCGTCAATAACATCTTTCATTGTGACGTTAGTCAAGGTTGATTTAACATCTGCTTTTACCTCGTCTGCTTCTATATCTTCTTTTAGCTCCAAATCAAGCTTGACTGTGGTTGAGGCATCGCCGCTTAATCTATCTGCCGGAATTTTCATGTCTTTTACAAAATTTAGCGGCGGATTATCAATTAACCTCAAGGCATCAGTCACGGAAGATTCTGTTTTTAGCTCAATATCGGCATAGTTATTATATTTATCTAAATCATAAAGTCGGACATAACCGCCAGTTAAAATCACACCGTCTGATTTTCCCTTATCAATATTTACCGTGATGCTGTTTGAATCAAACAAAGCCTCACCATAGACATTTGTTATAACCGGCATGGTGTTTATGTATCTGACAGTTAAATCTTCGGCATAGACTTTTCCTTTCAACTCTTGGAAAACAACGGCTTTTTTCTTTTTATCATATCCAAAATCAAAGCGAAACTCGCCGTCTTTGGCGGTGCCTACAAACAGGCTGTCTTCGCACCATTTCCATGCGCTTTCGCCAATATATCTCGGCCAATATTTTGGTAAGTCATCAAACTTTAGGTTTTTGATATTAGCGGTAATTACGGCTTTGATGTCTTTTAGAGAATCTTCTAAAATATAATTTTTTAATCCGCTGACCTCAAACCCAAGAGTCATTTTTTGCCCTCCAAGGTCAAATTCTGCTCCTGATACCTTGAGCTGTTTTAGCCCGCCTTCTATGGTTCCATCCAACGTGAAAGACGAAATATCATACTTGAAGGCCTCGTCTGAGGTGAACATGATGTTTCCCTGCCCGCCTTCTAACTGCAGCTTTATTTTTTTTACCGCGTTATCCAAATCATCTAATATTTTTTTGCGCTCATTAATAATTCCTTTTAGCGCAATATTTGTTTCAAGAGAACCGCTTAGCGGTAAATTTATTTGATAAAGTTCTTTTCTTTGTTTTTCTTCAACAAAGCTATTCACAATATCTGACGGAATAACATCGGAGAAATAGCTCTTTAAATTTAAGTCCTTTTTGTTGTTATCAAAAGCAACTTCTATCCCAACGGAAGATGTGTTGTTGTTTATTGTAAACAAAGCATTGGCTTCGGTATAAATTTGTTCACCTTCACGTTCAAAATGATAGTTTACATCGTTAAGGGTCCACTTGCGGCCTAAGTCAACTTCATGAAACTCGAAGCTTGCATTTTTTATGGAGATTTCATTTATATAATTTTCTACAAAATATTTATCGCCGGAGTTATATCTTTCTAAAAAATCTTCCAACATATTGGAATAATATTCGATTTTCTTTTTATTAGCTTCATTGGTTTTTCCTGCCTCTATTCCATAACTGGTAAAGGCATAAATATTCGGAGAATCGACTTCTATAGCACTCGGCGCAATAATACCGCGCAGCAAAGCTCTTAAACTAAAGGATACGGAAGTGCGCGGCGCATTAATAACAAAGCTGTCATCGGCCTTTTTATAGACAATGTTATTGGCAATAATTTTTATCGGCTGAATGGAGCGGACCAGCTCTATGTTAACAGAATCCAATGACACCTGATAATCTTCACTGCCGTTTAAGGCCTGTATGATGTAAGGTTTCAAAAACGGTACGGCTATCGGTCCTTTATACAAATGCCAGACAAAGAATAAAAATAAGCTGAGAAAGATTACACCGAAGTAATCTAACAGCTTATATTTTTTATATTTTTTTACCGTTTCTTTTGCCATTTATTTGTTCTTTAACCACTCAATAAGCTCGTTATAATTCTCTAGGTCATACAAATCGTTATGCCCACCTTCTTCGTAAATAATTATATCTTTGGGTTCCGGTGCTTCGGCATATAATCTTTTGGCCAAGGTTATCGGCACAACCGTGTCTTTTTCTCCGCCCATAATCAAAATCGGGCTTTTTATCTCTTTTATTGCGGCGACATTGTCATATTTATCTTTAATAATTGTCTCCAGTGGCAGCGGAACAAAGACAACCTCTTTTACCACATTCAAAAGACTGTCAAAAGGAACTTCCAGTACGACTGCGGCAAATATTCCGTCTTTTTGCAGTTTTTCTGCTGTATTAACCGCCATATGTGAGCCAAGCGACATACCGTAAATGATGATTTGATTATTTTTCCAGCCTTGTTGATGCAGATATTCAACCGCAGCTATAGCGTCTTGCTCCAATCCGGCTTGGGTTATTTTTCCTTTTACACCGCCAAAGCCTCTATATTCTCCGGCAAATATGCTGTATCCGGCATCGAGCAAAGGCACAAGCTTTTTGTAAAATTTTCCGACATTATAAGAATTTCCATGCATAAAGGCGATAACCTTTTTGCTGCCTTTTTGCGGAACATACCAACCACTCAACTCTGTTCCGTCGGCTGAGCGAAATTTGACTTCCTTAATGTTATATCCATATTTTTCAATCGCTATTGCGCTGTCTGAGGCTTGTTTATCCGGATTATAAAAAAAATACTGCGGATAGTAATATACCGTTGCGCAAAAAGCGATGTATAATCCAATTACAATCCCAATAAACACAACCATTTTTTTCATACCTAGCCTACCTTTGCTGCCAAAGCTGCGGATAAAAACATATCAATATCGCCATCAAGCACAGCTTTGCAATCAGATGTTTCAACCTCTGTTCGTAAGTCTTTTACCATTTTATAAGGCTGAAGTACATAAGAGCGGATTTGATATCCCCAACCGATATCGCCTTGAGCGTCTCTCATGTCTTGTTCCTTTTGCTCGCGCTTTTTTAATTCCATTTCATACAAGCGTGATTTTAGCATTTTCCATGCGCTCTCGCGGTTTTGGAACTGTGAGCGCTGGGTTTGGCATTGGACAACAATTCCGGTCGGAATATGGGTTATTCGTACCGCCGAATCGGTTTTATTAATATGTTGTCCGCCGGCACCGGAAGCTCGATAGGTATCAACACGGCAATCTGCCTCGTTAATATTTATCTCAATATCATCATCAACAACCGGATAAACCCCGATTGAGGCAAAGCTTGTGTGTCTTCTACCGGCGCTGTCAAACGGCGAAATACGCACCAGACGGTGAACGCCGCTTTCTGACTTGAGCCAGCCGTAAGCATTATGTCCGCTTATCTTTATGGTGGCAGACTTCAAACCGGCGACCTCGCCTTCCGTTTCTTCAATATATTCAACTTTATAGGCGTGTTGTTCGGCCCAACGTGTATACATTCTTAAGAGCATTTCGGCCCAGTCTTGTGCCTCGGTTCCGCCACTGCCGGCATGAACCTCTAAATATGTATCATTGGCGTCAACTTCTCCGCTCAAAAGGGCTTCAAGCTCTTGATGTTTGGCATTTTGTTTTAAACTTTCTAACTGCGCCATTACATCGGCTTGAAGAGCCTCATCGCCATCTTCTTCTGCCAAGACTGCCATCTCGCTCATCTCGTCAAGGCTATGGCATAGATGTTCGTAATTTTGAAGTTTTTCTTCCAAAGCTGTTTTTTCGCTCATCAGCTTTTTGGCACGTGCGGCATCTTCCCAAAGCTTTGTATCTTCGGATAAAGCGGTGAGCTCATCTAATCTTATTTTTGAGTTTTCGTAGTCAAACCGACCTCCGTAATAATTCGGTCGAGTGTTTTATTTCATCAATAAGTTCTTGTGTTTCGGCTTTCATCTGTTTATTTTTCCTTATTATTAATATTGTGTTCCAAGCTGAAAATCATCATTGCTTTGTTCATTATAAACCGCATTGCTTGATTGGTTTCCGCCTTCGGCATTATCATCACCGATAACGCGCTGGCGATTGTTGAAATCAAAATCAGGCTTCAGAGCCTCGGTTATGACCGATTTGTCTTGCGGGACGGCCGGCTTTCCGGTTTTGTAATTGATTCTGACTAGTCTTATTCCATTCGGAATACGGAACGGAACATCAGGTTTGCCTTTTAAGGCTTGTTCCATAAAGTCATAGAATATCGGAAGAGCAGCGGTTGAGCCGGTTTCGCGGCGGCCTAATGTTCGCGGTTCATCAAACCCGACATAAGTTCCGACAACCAGATCCGGCGAAAAGCCCATGAACCAAGCGTCGTTGCTATCATTTGATGTTCCGGTTTTGCCTGCCAGATGTTTTTTTAACCAACGCAATCTGGCTGCTGTTCCTCTTGTGGCAACACCTTCAAGCATGCTCACCATTTGATAGGCCGACAGCGGGTCGATGACTTGTTCTCTGGCATCTGTAAGCTGCGGAACATCTTGATTTTCCCACTTTTGGGCTTTGCAATCGGTGCAAACACGGGTATCATGCTTATAAATTGTTTTGCCGTTACGGTCTTGAATTTGCTCAATAAAATATGGTTCAATTTTTTTGCCGCCGTTGACCATCATGGCATAAGCCGTTGACAAGTCAATCAGTCTTGTATCTCCTGCCCCCAAAGACATAGAAAGCAATTCAGGCAAGTGATCATTCACGCCAAGCTTTTTGGCGTATTCACAAACTTCTTTCATGCCCAAATCCTGAGCTAATCTTACGGTCATTAGATTGCGAGACTTTTCCAAGCCCTGACGCATGGTGGTTAAACCGTCAAACTTTTTGGAATAATTAACAGGTTTCCATTTCGGCAAGCCAGCACCTTGATCCAACACAAACGGCGCATCCAAAATCAAATCGGTTGGAGAATAACCGTTTTCCAATGCAGCTAAGTAAACAATCGGCTTAAATGAAGAACCGGTTTGACGTCTTGCTTGGGTGGCACGGTTAAACTGAGACTTATCAAAATCATAACCACCGACAATGGCCAAAACCTTACCGGTATGTGGGTCTAGCGCTATTAATCCTCCCTCAACATCGGGAACTTGACGCAGTTCATAGCTATCCTCGCTTACCTTCTTGTCTTTTATGACTTTATCTGTGGCTTTTTCAACCAAGATGACATCGCCTTGCTTTAAAACCGTTTTAACCGATTTGGGTGCATCGCTTATTCCTTGATTTTTAAGATTTTTTCTAGCCCATCCAATCAACGCTAACGGAACTTCTCCTCTTCCGCCGTCGCGAATTTTTATCTCGGCTCTGTCTGCATAAACCTCTGTTACCAAAGCGATTTGCCAATTTTCCTTAGCCCCTTTAGGTTTTTGAATTTTCTTAAAATCTTCGGCATAATCGCTGTTGATGTCAAGCTCTGCTATCGGGCCTCTGTAGCCATGGCGAATATCATAATTTTCGATTTCTTTACGAAAAGACTCTGTAGCGATTTTTTGCAGTTTTGGATCCAAAGTTGTTCGAACAATCAAGCCGCCTTCATACAAAGCGTCTTCGCCAAACATCTCTTTAACCTCGCGGCGGACTTCTTCACTGAAATAATCAGCGTCTTGCACAAATTCTGCACCACGGTCTACGGTTTTGAGCGGTTTACCTTGCGCGATTATCATTTCGTCTTCGGTAATATAGCCATCTTCATGCATGCGGCCCAAAACCCAATTTCGACGAGCTACGGCAGCGTCATATTTGGTCTTTGGATTATAATTATTCGGGCCTTTGGGCAAAGCTGCAAGATAAGCTATTTCTTCCAGCTCCAAATCATTTAATGATTTTCCGAAATAATTAAGAGCAGCAGCGGCCACACCATAAGAGCGGTTGCCTAAATAAATTTCGTTCAAATACAACTCTAAAATATGTTGTTTGCTAAATGTTTGCTCCATTCTGGTTGCCAAAACCGCTTCTTTTAACTTTCTGGTTATTGACAACTCTGAGCTCAGCAAAAAGTTTTTTGCAACCTGTTGAGTTATGGTTGAAGCGCCTGAAGGTCTTCTGCCCGACCCCAGATTTTTTAAGTTACTGATAACAGCGCGTGCTATACCAAAAAAATCTATACCCGCATGGTTATAAAAGTTTTTATCCTCTGCCGCAATAAAAGCTTGTTTTACTTTTTCGGGAATCATACTCTCCGGCACAAATAATCTTTTTTGCGCAGCATATTCCATCAGCAGTTGTCCGTCACCTGCATACAGACGTGTGGTTACCGGTGGCTCATATTTTTCGAGCTGATGAAAATCAGGCAAATCCTGTGTTATTTTCCAAAACACGGTAATAGCGACTATCACTCCGATAACCGCAAAAAAGAACATTGTACTGATTAATGATGACAGAGTTTTAAACATTTAGAGTTCCATAAGTTAATATATTCTATTCCTATTCGGCTCTAAGATATTACATTTCTGCAAAAATGCAAAAGAAAATTACACTTTGTCAAACATTCTCTTCTTACAACTTATGCTTTTATGCCTTTGAGTCTTTTTTGAGCCTTATTCCAACCGATTAGCGGCAGTAAGACTTTAAGCTCCGGACCGTCTTCCATGCCGGTTAAGGCTAATCTGACCGGATGATAAAGTTCTTTACCATTTTTTCCGCTCGCTTCTTTTAAGGCCTTAATCCAAGAGCCAAAGGTCTCTTCATTCCATGGTTCCGGCGGTAAAAGCTCTGCCCCTTTATTGGTCAGCTCCGAATCCTCAATTTTAGGAGATAACTCATCCTGACAAATTGACTTCCAAAGTTTGACATCATCAGCGATTTTTATATTTCCTTTGATTGCATTCCAGAAGCTTTCACTTATGTCATAGCGCGATTTTACTTCTGCATAAGGCAGATTGTGAACTAATCTGGTGTTAAAATGCTTTAACTCTGCTTCATCAAATTTTGGTTGTGAACGCCCAATCTTTGAAAAATCAAGGCTTTGTGCCAATTCATCAAGGCTATAATAAGGTTCAATGGCTTCTGAGGTGCCCAGTTTTGCCAAAAATGAGCAGATTGCCATTGCCTCAACACCCTCGGCGCGTAATTCTCTTACACCCAAGCTGCCCAAACGTTTAGATAATTTTCCTTCTTTTCCGGTCAGTAATGGTAAATGTGCAAAGCTTGGAACTTTTCCACCGATAGCCTCAAACATTTGTATCTGCGCGGCGGTATTAGTTACATGGTCTTCACCACGAACAATATGTGTAATACCAAAGTCAACATCATCAATTACCGACGGCAAGTGGTATAAAAAACTGCCGTCTTCTCTGATGATAACCGGATCACTCAGATTTTTTTCACTATAGCGGCACTCTCCACGAACTAAGTCGTTCCAAAAGATTTCACCGTCTTCTAATTTAAAACGATAGTGCGGGCGGCGGCCTTGTTTTTCATATTCTTCTTTTTGTGCTTGTGTCAGCTTTAATCCTGAGCGATCATAAATCGGCGGTAAGCCTTTGTTTAAAAGTCTTTTTCTCATAAACTCAAGCTCTTCCGGAGTTTCATAGCATGCATATATGCGGCCTTCTTGCTTTAGCTTTTGCGCTACTTCTTTATATCTTTCGGTTCTGGCTGATTGTCTGGCCTCTTCACTCCAATCAAGTTTTAGCCAAACCAAAGCCTCTCTTATGGCATCTTCATATTCTTTTTTAG
Source organism: uncultured Pseudomonadota bacterium (assembly GCA_949295935.1). GTDB lineage: Bacteria > Pseudomonadota > Alphaproteobacteria > RF32 > CAG-239 > HGM16780. The sequence goes on from CASFMW010000004.1 coordinate 40,723, forward strand.
AGCGCAAAATATCCGTATCATCAATTCTCAGCATAAATTTGCCACCAAGCTTTTTAGCCAACAGCCAGTTAAACAATGCTGTTCTGGTGTTTCCGATATGCATAAATCCGGTCGGACTCGGAGCAAATCTTACTTTTATCTGTTCATTACTCATTTTAAAGCCTTTGTTATTTATTTTTAATCTGTCGCGATAATAGCTTTACTCTATCATAATTTCAAGGTTTTTATTACATATAATTACCAGCATCTTGATATAATTTGAGTTTTTGTTCGTTTTTAGCCTCCATTGAGCGAACCAAAACTTCAAAATCTTCTAAAAACCATGTAATTTCCTCGTCATCTTCCATCATCATTTGATAAAATTTATTGCGATAAGAAATACTCAAGCTGCTTTCTGCTATTTTTATATCTGTCAACAAAAGCGCACTTCCCTCACGCCTGATATTAAACTCTACGAGTATATCTTGAAGAGCATCTTCCTGAGACACATTTTTCTGATGAATTTGAGCATATACGCTGATACGGCCATTTTCGTCACGAACATTTGTGATATTAAAGCTAATGCTATTACCAAAATCCAGCGGGTAAGTTTTATATAACGCCAAGGCATAGCGATGAAACAAAGCCTGAAATGTCTGCTGCTCAGAAGTTGTCATTCTGCGCCAATATTTGCCCATAACAAAGCGGGCTATATAATCCGAATCGACATATTGTCCATACAAATCATCCAGCATTTTATATTTCTTAGGCAAGTCATTTTCTTTTAATGCACCCAAGAGCTCATCGCCTCTGGACTGGGCCCAATTTTTTATCTCTTGCTCCTGAGGAGACATTGCTGCAACTGAAAAGCTCCATAAAATTGAAAAACAATATATGATAAGTTGCAAAAAAGTCTTACTTTTCATAAAAAATACCTTATTATGTTTCTTAGCTTGTTCAATTATAGTCATGAATTGGTTAAAAAAAATGAAATTTAAGCATTTATTCGCTCTCTATTCTCTGTTTTTTATTGCTACACAGTCTAATGCAAACGCGGCCGATGCAGGTTTGCGCTTTATTAACAGTCGTGGAGAAATTCGCTGCGGAACAGATTTATCGGCTCCGGCTTATGCCGCAAAAACCGAAGACGGAAAATGGAAAGGATTTGATGCTGATATTTGCCGCGCAATGTCTTATGCCGTTTTTGGGCGCGGCGACAGGTTTTCTATGGTTGATGTTAAAGCTGATAATGTTTCTAAAGCGCTTAAATCAGGAAAAATTGACTTTATGCTCGGCGGATTAGCCAATTCTGCAAAAGCAGACTCGACTTCAAGTTATTCTCCGGCTGTTTTGCTTTATTATGATCAGCAGGCTTTTCTTGCACGCAATGCACAAAAAACAAAATCTATGGAAGACTTCAAAAATGCAACAGTCTGTGTTGTTTCTGATTCTCCGGAACTCAATAATCTTGAAGAATACAATAATAAATACGGCCTCAACCTCAAGCCACTCACCTTTTCTTCAAAAAACGCGGCTCTCCAATCATTCTTGCTCAATCGTTGTCGACTGCTTACCGGAAACAGAATTTTTCTTTCCGGTGTAAAAGAAACTCATTTTGGAGACTATGATGATGAAGAAAGCGGAATCAAGCTTCTTCCTGAGCCGGTTGCTCTCGTCCCTGTTTATTTATATGCTTCAAATGAAAATCTTAAGCTTCAAATGATTGCTCGCTGGGTAGTTAATGCCTTGCAGCTTTCTGACGTTTATGGAGTTAATTACCATAATGCCGCGGTAAAAGTCGGTCTCAGAAACACGTCTCAAAGAAACCTTTTTGGTGAAGATCCTAAACTCTGGCTTTCTTTCGGGCTGACACCAGACTGGGTAAAAAAAGCTCTTGCCGATGTTGGAAACTATAGTGAAATTTATGACAGAAGTTTTGGTCGTTTCAGCCCATTAAAGCTTGAGCGGGCGGAAAATAATTATCTTAAAGACGGTGGCTTAATTAATCCGGCGCCATTCCTGTAACAGGCTTATTTTTCAATAAATTTTAGCGCAGCGGCAAGTCCGTCTTCGGTTATGCGGTGCTGTCCGCCTTTGACAACATAAGTTTTTACCGGAACATTCAGAGCTTTAAGCTTTTCTTTGGTAAAGTTCATCGCCTCAAAGCGAACAAGGTTATCTGCGTCACCATGAATTAGCAAGGTTTTAGGGTGGCTTTTGATATGTTTTTCAATATATTTACTAGCTGCTAAAATTCCGGAAAAGCTAACACATCCGCCGATTTTTTCTTCCATCATCAAAGATGTATGCAAAGCCAGCATTGCACCTTGAGAAAATCCACAAATATACAAATCTTTTGCTTCAAGCTGATATTCGTTCAATAAATTTTCTATATAGGGCAATAAGTAAGCATTTGCCCCTGCAAACCCCGGCCGCATTTTATTGTATAAAGCAGAGCACTCTTCCATAGTCGGAACGGTTTTACGGTCATCATTTGGGTCAAAACGATGCATTGAATACCACTGGCGCTTTCTCTCATGAAGTTCACAAACCAGGGGTGCTTGGGGAATGTGCAAAGCGCAATCTTTGAGTTTTGAGGTAAAACTTCCGATAACTCTTTCCAGCCCTGTATCACTATCGATATAACCATGCAAAAAGACTATAAGCTTTTTCGGAACTCCTTGAATATGCGCTATTTCTTCCGTTATTTCGAGCATTTTTACCCCTTCCACGCGTGCGATATTACAAAAAAAATGTTAATTAATTCTAAATATTTTTTCCTTTTGCCATTGCTATTTTAAATTGATATATTATTTTTTATATGCTATTAATTTGTAAACAACTACTTATCTTTGAAAAGCCATTTTTAATACAACCATAATATTTTTTGGAATAAAATTATGCAATATGAAAAAATTTGGGACGCCATTGATAAACTTGCAAAACAAAACGGACTTTCGTTATCCGGTCTGGCTAAAAAATCCGGTCTTGACTCCACAACTTTTAATAAAAGCAAACGATTGCGTGATGATGGCAAAAAAAGATGGCCATCTTTGGAAAGCTTGAACAAAATTCTTTCAACTTGCCACATGGATTTTGCTGATTTTTACTTTTTGGCAGAAAACAAGCCCATTCGACAACCAAGCACTCTGCCCTATGTTTATCTTTCTGCACTGGGACAGTCTGATTGCAATGCTTTTGGTACTTCGGTTTGGGGAAAGATTGATTCTCCGTCTTTTTCTGAGAATACCTATGTGGTTAACCTTGACTCGCGCAGTTATGAACCGCTGTATAATTTTGGAACGACTTTGGTCTTGGAAAAGCGCTCGGAAATTCGGCAAAAAGACAGAATTTTGATTTTGTTAAAATCAGGAGAAGTCATGATTAAAGAGTTTTTGTACCGGACAGATAATGTTATTACTGTTTGTTCTCTGACCAAACATTCTAACATTTCTGAAATCAATATCAGTGATATTAAGTTACTAAACCGTATTATTTGGGCCAGTCAATAATTTGTTTTCACAAAAAAGCAGCCTCATTCTGAAGCTGCTTTTTTTTATTACTTTGGCAGATGTTATTCTGCGGAATCAACCTCCGGTTCATTGACTTCTTCAACGGCGACGTCATCAATATCGGCAACGCTTTCACCCAAAGGTTCGGTTCCGGTCTCGTCCTCAAGCTCTTCATCATCGCCCTCATCGGCTTCAAGCTTGGTGACAGATACAACCTTCTCGTTGTCAACCATGCGGAACAAAATAACACCTTGGGTTTTTCTTCCGGCGATGCGGATGCCGTCTACGGCCATTCTAATCAGTTTGCCGCCGTCGGTTACCATCATTATCTGTTGGTTGTCTTCAATCGGGAATGAGCTTGCAACTTCTTTGTTGCGGGCAGACATTTCCATATTGGCGATACCTTGTCCGCCGCGACCGGTAATGCGGTATTCGTAAGAAGAGGTTCTCTTGCCATAACCGGTGGTGGTTACGGTTAAGATAAACTGTTCTTTTTCCTTCATTTCTTCATATTTTTCGGCGGTCAAGTCTTTGAGTTCAATGCCAGTTTCTTCCAGCTTGATTTCACTGTCATCACCACGCTCAGACTGCAAGCGCTTGATTGCAGAAGAGATTCTTGAATATTCGTCTCTTTCTTCCATTGTTGCTTGAACATGGTCTAAGATTGACATTGAAATAACACTATCGCCTTCGCTCAGCTTAATGCCGCGAACGCCTGTTGAATTTCTGCCGACAAACATTCTGACCTCAGGTACCGGGAAGCGAATGCATTTACCGCTCTTGGTAGCAAGCATAACATCTTCATCTTCCGTACAAATACGAACATTTACCAGTTTGTCGCCTTCATCAAGTTTCATCGCAATCTTACCATTGGACTGAACGTTTACAAAGTCCATCAGAGAATTGCGGCGGACATTACCTTGAGCCGTGGCAAACATAATTGACATATTCTCGCAATCAGCCTCATTCTCAGGCAGCTTCATAATTGTCGTAATGTTTTCGCCATCACTCAACGGCAGTAAATTAATGAACGGCTTACCTTTTGAAGTAGGAGAACCAAGCGGCAGTTTATAAACCTTCATTTTATAAACTTGGCCTTTTGAAGAGAAGAACAAAACCGGCGTGTGGGTTGAAGCCACAAACAATCTGGTTACAAAATCTTCCTCCTTCGTGGTCATGCCGGATTTTCCTTTACCGCCGCGACGCTGTGCCTTATAAGCATTAAGCGGAACACGTTTGATATAGCCGGCTTCGGTTACAGTTACGACCATTTCTTCACGCTGAATCAAAGCCTCAATATCGGTATCATATTCGATATCTTCAATCTTGGTGCGGCGCGGGGTAGCGTATTCATCCTTAATGGCGACAAATTCATCACGGATGATGCTGAAGAGCTTTTCGCGTGAGGCCAAAATTTCAAGGCATCTCTTAATTTCTTCGCCTAAGTCTCTCAATTCGCCATGAATTTTGTCTCTTTCCAAGCCGGTCAAGCGTTGAAGTTTCAAGTCCAAAATGGCTCTGGCTTGATCTTCTGACAGATGATAATAGCCGTTTTCAACTTTTCTATCCGGTTCATCAATCAGCTGAACCAGGGCTTCAACTTCTCCGGCAGGCCAAGCTCTTGAAATCAAAGCATCTTTGGCATCTTGCGGCGTGGGTGCAGAACGAATCAACTCAATTACAGGATCAAGGTTTTCAACCGCAATTGCTAAACCAACCAAGACATGAGCTCTGTCGCGGGCTTTGTTTAGTTCAAATATCGTCCGACGACGAACAACTTCCTCACGGAAATTAACGAACGCCGAGATAATGTCCTTTAAGTTCATCATCATCGGGCGGCCGGCGTTAATGGCCAGCATATTCATACCAAAGCTGGTTTGCAGCGGTGTGAATTTATAAAGCTGATTCAAAATAACATTTGCCTGAAAATCACGCTTTATTTCAATAACGACACGGACACCTTGGCGGTCTGATTCATCTCGAATTTCAGAAATGCCTTCGATTTTTTTGTCTTTGACCAACTCGGCAATGCGGGCAATCATTGCGGCTTTATTGACCTGATAAGGAATTTCGTGGACAATAATTGCTTCTTTATCCTTATGCAGCTCCTCAATCGTGCATTTTGCACGCATCATAACCGAGCCACGTCCGGTGTAATAAGCTGACTTGGCGCCGCCCTGCCCCAAAATTAAACCTCCGGTCGGGAAGTCCGGCCCTGGAACAATGTTAATCAGGTCATCAATCGTGATGTCCGGATTATCAATATAAGCACAGCAAGCGTCCAAAACCTCGCCCAAGTTATGCGGCGGGATGTTGGTTGCCATACCGACAGCAATACCATTGGCGCCGTTTACCAAAAGGTTTGGATAACGGGCTGGCAAGACTGATGGTTCTTGCAAGGTTTCATCATAGTTTGGAACAAAATCAACCGTGTCTTTATCAATATCTTCAATCATCGCATGGGCGACTTTTTCCAAGCGAGCCTCGGTATAACGCATGGCTGCAGCGCTGTCACCGTCCATAGAGCCGAAGTTTCCTTGCCCGTCGACCAAAGGTAATCTCATTGAAAACGGTTGTGCCATACGAACCATGGAATCATAAATTGCGGCATCGCCGTGGGGGTGATATTTACCCATTACATCACCCACGATACGGGCTGATTTACGATAAGGTTTGTTGTAATCATAACCGGCTTCATACATGCCGTAGATAATGCGGCGGTGAACCGGCTTTAATCCGTCTCGGACATCCGGCAAGGCACGCGCAACAATAACGCTCATGGCATAATCCAAGTATGAACGGCGCATTTCTTCCGAAATTTCAACCGGCATAATTCCTTCCGCATTGCTTGGAGCGGACAGGTTTTCTGTTTCTTCTGTCATGGTTTTCCTTTTCTTTTACTTTAATTCTGACGCTAATATAGCAAAAATCACTTTGCTTAACCAGCACTTTTACCAACTTATGAACAGCAGTTTGCTCTCTGTGGGCAAAAAAAGTGCCTTATTTTTGATTTTTAAAATTTTACTCCTGACAAAAGTTAATAAAGAATCTCTCTGTGAGCCTTAAAACGCGATTTAGAGCCTTATGTTTTTTCTTGCCATTTTTATCTTACCGTGTTAGATTGCCCTTAATTTACTTATTATTAATTCTCAATTTTTATGCTTATGGACAATAATTTTATGACACAACGCAAGTTTGTGATTAAAAAAATCAAAAAAGTTGACGATGGTTGGAATTTGTATCCCGTTGATGATCCGCGTTTGCCGATTTTTATCAGCAACAAGTATTATTCCGGTAAGATGCCGCCTTTTTTTCGGTGGCCGTGGGAAAAAAATTCAGGTAGAAGTTCTCTTTTGGGGGGATTTTATCTCCTTGTTGAAAATGAATGATAAGCTCGTCTTTAATGTCGGGGAAAAAGATTATCCTGATGAATTAAAGAAGCTTCTTGAGCAGGTGCGACTTGAACAAGAAGAGAGAAAGAAAAAAAATGAAGCGACCATTGCCCAAATAAAAGTCTCTTTTGACGATTATCTTGTTGATTTTCCTATAAATCAAAATCTTGAAGATGATATTCAAAAAATGCACCTTTGTTTGCGGGCTTTCTTAAAGTTTCATTTTTACAAAAAGTACAGTCACAAAATTGATGCCCAAGATTATCTCAGGCGTCTTTCTTTATTGACTATTCTTTCTTCCTGTGCCGAAAAACTTTTGAGGCGACGCTATCCTCTTAATGGAAAAGATGCTGCGCTTATTAATCCTTTTTCTTGTTTTCCATTCCATCTTTCTGATCCGGAGTTAATTGAGAAAGAGGCTCATAACTTGATGTATCCGACTACATTTCGCGAGTTTTTGGAAGTTGAGGAAATGCTTTCTACTTCCCTTCCCGAAATTAAAGATAAGCGTTTGAAGCATTATCTGAACTATGTGGTTTGTTGTTTGACTTTTTATCTTGCCAAAGATTATAACACGTTATGCCGAGGCAACAGAGCTTCGTATAAATCTCTTTATAAAGAGATGGCACTGTTCAAACAAAGCTCTCTTATTTTTTGGGAAGAGCCATCGGAAGATGACTTGGAGGACTTTATGTCAATTTACACCTTGTAACAAAAAAGCACACTCTTTAAAGTGTGCTTTTTTTGTAACAAGAAAACTACCGGCTAGGCCGGTAGTTCCAAAGAGCTTACAGCTTTACAGATAAAAAACTCCTTTGCTAGAATAAAGTGACGGTC